>JABDPT010000075.1 GCA_013042605.1 Paracoccaceae bacterium | reverse complement strand
GTTTTGGGGGGTTGGCAAGTGGCAGCATCGGCTTTGGCGCACCGTGCTGGCGCCGCGCGGGCTTCGTTAATTTTTGGTCAATCGGGGCGCACAGCCTTGATTAGGTCCGCTTCATATCCAGTAGTTGCCCGAATTAATATGGCGCGGGGTGTCTTTGTGTTCATCGGGTATCAGGAGCGTGATCAGGGCATGCCGCCTTGATTCGGACAGGCATCGCGGGTCTGTCTGTACAGGCCGAATTCCGCTCGCGCTGGTCACGCGAAGTTGCGGCCAAGAAAACCCGGAGCAGGGAAGGACTAACCTGTGCCATGTGAGTATCAAGTATTTGAAGACGAGAACCTCATTGTAAAAGTCTACAGCGGTCGGGTGACGTCCCGATATATTTTTGACGTATTGGACCGGCTTGAGGCCGATCCGAAGTATCACGAGGGGATGTGCGAGTTGCACGACCTTCGGGCCGCAACGGAATTTGCACTCACCGAAGCGGAAATCGCGAAGCTCGCCGAACTGATGGCGGGCATCAACAAGCGGCGGCAAGCTCCGATCCGCGTGGCCACGGTCGCGGACAGCGCCCATACGCTGAAGATCGCGAGCGCGTATCGGCAGAACCTCGAGACGATCAGCGATATGAAAATCCAGATTTGCGGAACCCTGCAAGAAGCGTTGGTCCATCTTGGCCGGGATGCGGACATGTTCGCAAAATCAAAGGGACAGACGGGCGGCACCCTTCATTAAGGGGGAAGCCGTCCCATTACACGGGCGTTAGGCGGTATGTCCCTCCAAACCTGTCCGATGCGCGCCCGGGGCCCTGCGCCGGGCCCGCACCTCGCCCAGCAACAAGAACCCCATGGCGATCACGAAATAGGCCATGATGTCGATCGGGCTTTGTCCGCTGTCGAGAAGGTCATGATACGGGCGGCTGGCCATCCCGCAAGCGAACCAGAACCCGGTCACAAGGAAGGTATAGCCGATCAGTTTGAACGGATTGGCCCGCATTTCGGCCTTGGTCACCCACAGGATCAGGAAATAGAAGAGCAGGATCAGACCACCCCCGATCCCGAAGAGCGGCGGGATATGCGGCATCGGGTCATTGGCGATGGCGATGGCGGCATAGGTCGCAAGCGCCCCGATCAGAAACGGCAGCGTCAGGCCGCGCCCCGCGCCCGCCAGCATGAGCGCGCCGGTGGCGGCAAGGATCAGGCCGACAGGCACGCTATAGGCCCAGAAGGTGAAGCACAGGGCGGGATAGCTGAACGGCGAGTCCGGCATCGCATCGGATGAAAGGCGGCAGACTGTGCCGGGATCCCAGCTGATGAGAACGCCGGAGAAGGCAGCAAGCGCGACGCCGGCGGCGTAGACGTAATGTCCATTGAATGTCATGAGACGACCTCCCTTCAAGCGGCGAAAACAGGTGCTTGAAGCCTAACTGAGTCGGTGGCGGCAGGATTGATTTTGGTCAGGTGGCCTGCGCCGAAACGGATGGGGCCGAGACGAAGACCCTAGCCCCTTGTCGTTCCGGTTCCGGGCATGAACCGGGGCGTTCGGCGGATGAGGCGTTGGGTCATGTAGGGGGCTTGAAGCTCAAGCTGCCTGTGAAGGTCTGAGTGAAGCTGGCGTGACCGGCGCCGTGAATAAACGAGCAACGCCCCGCCAAGCGTTGATTGGCGCTGCTGCGCGGCGCATGGCGGGTTTGAGTCCGAAGCGGACATCCTCAATTTCCCAATTTCGACTCACCTAGTTCGCACCGGGGAAAACCTTGTTGCGTTGTTAATGATCCTACGCAACGACAACGAGTTTGTCGCACCACTAATGTGGAGGGCTTCAAAATGGCGGAGCTGTCTGGGAGGGAAAAATGAAAATACGCACAAAAACGACTGCTCTTATTGCGGCTTTCTTGATTGCAGGACCCGCGATCGCGCAGGAGCATGATGAAAGCTATCATGCTGATTACATATTCGGTGCGCCACAAGAGCCCACCGACGCATGGATCATCACACGGGGCGGGCGACTCTATGACAATTGGTACGCCACGCAAGATATGGACGCACCTGAAAATACCCATCCTGCCTGGCCGACTTCTAATAGCCGCACGGGTGCGACCACTTGGCGCTGTAAATCGTGCCACGGTTGGGATTATCGCGGAGCCGATGGCAAATACGGAACCGGCTCCTATGAGACCGGTATCGCTGGCGTCATGGGTTATTCCGGCGATGCCGCTGCGCTGGAAGCGGTATTGCGCGACCATGGCTACAGCGAAGACATGATCCCTTCAGAGCAGTCCCAGTATATTGCGGCTTTCCTTGCCCAGGGACTGGACGACATGAATGCGGTAATCGATTTCGACACAGGGGAAGTGCCAGGCGACACAGGGCATGGAGCGGCCATCTTCCAGACAAACTGCGCGGCCTGCCACGGCTTCGACGGCAGATCACTCGATTGGGGGGATGCTGACGAGCCCGGCTATGTCGGAACCGAGGCAAACGCGAACCCGTGGGAGGTCTTGCACAAGATCCGCAACGGTCATCCAGGTGTCGAAATGACCTCCCTGAGGGCTTTTGATCTGCAGGACGCGGTGGACGTTCTGGCATATACCCGGACTTTGCCGGAGAAATAGGCGACGGCTCACAGGCTGCATCCGTCCGCATTTTCGGGGAGCGCTGACTTGTCTGGCGTTCCCCGAAATGGTCTGCCGTGGAGAGGAATGGACGTCGGCTTCGTCCCGCGAAGCAGGCCTCCACATGATCCGCCGTCGCCGCTTGGCCGCAAACGGCCACTGCATTCACCGAACACGCACCGTCCGGCATGAAACCCGGGCGCTTGTGTCGCCTTGAAACTTTTCCCTCGAATACAGACCTGACAGTCAACAGCACATGACACCGGAGGATCATCCATGTTCACCAACATTGCCACGCTCGCCCTCGCCGCGTCGCTTGCCGCCGTGGCCCCTGCACTGGCCGATATCACCATCGAAGACGCCTATGCCCGCGCCTCGTCGCCCAAGGCGAAATCCGGGGCGGCCTTTATGACGATCACCAACACCGCGCCCACCGCCGACCGGCTGATCGCGGCCGCGTCCGACGCCGCGATGCGGGTCGAACTGCACACGCATATCGAAGACGCCAACGGCGTGATGCGCATGATCGAGGTCGAGGACGGCGTGCCCGTTCCCGCCGAAAGCAGCCACAGGTTGATGCGCGGCGGCGACCACGTGATGTTCATGGGGCTGACCCGGCCCTTCATCGACGGCGATAGTGTGACGGTCACGCTGACCTTCGAACTGGCCGGTGACGTGACCGTCGACATCCCCATCGACAACGCGCGCAAGCCGAGGCCGATGGCGCACGGGAAGATGAACTAGGCCAGAACCGTTTTGACCCAGTCCGGCACGGTTATCGTGGCCGGGCCGGTCACGACCTCGTCGAAAAGATCCGATACCTCGGACGGGTCCAGCGACATCTCAAGCGTGCGCGCGTCCCCGGCCCGTGCTTCGGCGACGAACCCCGCGGCGGGATAGACGGTGCCCGATGTGCCGATGGCGACGAAGAGATCGGCCTCGGACAAAAGGGCTGCGATCCGGTCCATCTGATACGGGAACTCCCCGAACCAGACGATGTCGGGCCGCGCGGCCAGCGCGGCGCAGGCCGGGCATGGCAGTTCACATCCATCACCTCGGGCGCGTCCCAGCGGTGGTCGCAGGCGGCGCAAAGCGCGCGCCGCACCTCGCCATGCATATGCACCACGGCCCGGTTTCCCGCGCGTTCGTGCAGGTCGTCGATATTTTGCGTGACGATGGTGACATATCCCGGACGCGCCGCCTCAAGCTCGGCCAGGGCGTGATGCGCCGCGTTTGGGCGCGCGCCGATGCAATTGGCCCGGCGGGCGTTATAGAAGTCGTGCACAAGCGCGGGGTTGCGGGCAAAGCCCTGTGGCGTGGCGACCTCTTCAAGGTCGTACTGGTCCCAGATCCCGCCCACGTCGCGAAACGTGCCAAGCCCGCTTTCCGCCGATATCCCGGCGCCGGTCAGAATGACAATTCTCTGAGACATGCCCTTGCCATTTGCTATTCTCCGCAGACAAGCATAGCGGAGGAGTCGTGATGAAAACACCCTGGCACCTTTGGGTCGTAAGCATTCTGGCTGTGCTCTGGAACGGGTTCGGCGCGGTCGATTACGTGATGACCCAAACCCGCAATCCCACTTGGCTGGCGCAGTTTCCGCCCGAACAGGTCGCCTATTTCGACACCTATCCCACCTGGGTTCAGGCGTGCTGGGCGGTGGCGATCTGGTCGTCGGTTCTGGCGTCGCTGTTCCTGCTGTTCCGGCGCGCCATCTCGGCGCAACTCTTTCTCGTTTCGATCCTGTTTCTGGCGCTGGCGGCACTTTACAACTTCGGGCTGGCCGAGGTGACGCTGGCCGAGGCGGTGGGACCGACGGTCGTGTATTTCTGGGCCGCGATCGGGGCGGTCGCCGTATTCCTCTGGCTTTACAGCCGCATCATGTCCGCGCGGGACTATCTGATGTGACGCGGGTGCTTTTCGTCTGCCTTGGCAATATCTGCCGCTCGCCCAGCGCGGAGGCTGTGTTTCGGGCACAGGCCGAAGCCGCCGGGCTGGCCACCAACATCGACAGCGCGGGCACCGGCGGCTGGCATATCGGCAACCCACCTTACCGGCCCATGATCGACGCGGCGTGGGCACGGGGATATGATCTGACGCCCCTGCGCGCGCGTCAGGTGAGGGCCCGGGATTTCGAGGATTCGACCTGATCATCGCGATGGACGGCGCCAACCGCGATGACCTTGAACGCTTACGCCCGACCGGCAACGCGACCCCTGTCGAGTTGTTCCTGAGTTTCGCGGACACGTCGGTCACAGATGTGCCCGACCCGTATTACACCCGCGATTTCGACGGCGCGCTTGACCTGATCGAGGCCGCGTCGCGCGGTCTGATCGCTCAGCTACAGACCGCTTCGGCGACCTCGCCGAACGAGCGGTAGCGTTCCCAGAACACCTCATGCGCGCGGCGGTCCGAGCG
The DNA here is from genome assembly GCA_013042605.1 of Paracoccaceae bacterium. Lineage (GTDB taxonomy): Bacteria > Pseudomonadota > Alphaproteobacteria > Rhodobacterales > Rhodobacteraceae > JABDPT01. The sequence continues at coordinate 2,036 of JABDPT010000075.1, read as the reverse complement.
TCGGATTTCCTGTGCGCTGTCGGGGTCGCGGAACAGCGATGCCGCCAGCCGCTGATCCCGTTTGGTCAGCGTCTTGTCGGCGGCCTGTTGGATACAACTGCAAAGCGCCCGGTCCCCGCCCGCGCGGCTGGAGCTTAGACAGGCATCGCGGATCGGCCCGGCCTGGGCCATGATCGCGCTGGTGGCAAGAAGTGCGGCGGCAAGACTGTATTTCATCTGATTGCCTTTTGCTCGATGGCGGGGTCTGTGCCCCTTACCTGCCAATCTAGCACGCGCAATCGTGAAAAAAAGATGGAAAAACCGGGGTAATCCTGCAGAGTTTCGCCGTCAGTGTATTCGCGCCTGTACCACGAAGCCATCCACCCGTTCTTCCCCAAGCGCCCGCAAGGCTTCGAGCCGGTGCAGCCCTTCGATCAGAACATAGCGCCCCTTGCCCTGCCGCAGCCGGATCGGCGTGGTCTGCCCGTTTTCCAGAATATCCTCGGCCAGCGCGGTCACCCGCTGCGGATCAAGCGTCTTGGCGCGCTTGGTGGGGACGTAGATATCCGCGATCGCGATGGAGTGTTTTTCGAGCATTGGCGAAGGGTAGCATGGGGCGCGGGGAAGGATAGGGGAAAGTGGGTGTGGCGACGGGACCCAGCCCTTGCGGGGTGACAGACGGTTGCCGTGCGAGAGACCAAGTGTCACCCTCGCATCGGTTAACGCGAGGGATGGTCGATCATGAGCCTGGGATTTCATCGGAAAAGTGATGGCAGTCGACGGATTAGCAATCGGCAAATCGACTTTTTGGGGTGGATTCTGTTCATGTTCTCGGCGGGGTCTTTTGTCGTTGCCAGCATTGGCAACCTCTGGGCGACGGCGGGCAGCATCTTTTTTCTGGTCGCCTGCGTGGTGTTCATCATCCCCTTTTTCCGCAAGGACGGAGCGTAGAAGCCCCGATCCTTTGCGCCTCGCGGGTATGAAGCGGCGGCCGTCGATGGTTGGAGGTCCCGGGGCGGGCCCGGGACGGGTTCGCGCAGGCAGCGCCCCGGGCGCGATGGGTCACTGCAAGCTGGCGATGTCCTGGCCGATACTGTTGAAGAGCCCCCCAAAGTCGGACCCGATCCGGATCTTCTGGAAGGTCTTCAGGGGTGTGCCAGACACAAGCCGCCCGCCCTTGACCGGCATCTTGGTGGCCTTGCCTTTTTCGACATGCTGGCCAGAGTCGATCTTGCCGTCGAAATCGGCGTCATAGAACCACGCGGTCCGCCCCGGCTCGATCTTTCCGTTGCCGTTCATATCGACGCAGTCGAGCACCAGCGTATCGAACTTCCCGTCATTGTTGCGGTCGATGGCGTGGTGGTTCCAATAGACGATGTTGAAGGCGCCCCCCTCACCCAGAAGGCTGCCGCCGTAGAAGACCAGCCAGTCCGGCGTGCCGTCATTCGCCAGATCGAAGAACGCCCCGAATTCCTGGGTCTGGCCACCGGATTGCTTCGGGTAATAGGCATAGAAATCTCCGATGCCGTCGCGGTTGCGGTCTTCGATCTTGAGATAGGGAAAGCCGCGAAAGGTCTTGGACCGTGCGGTTGCAACAATGCGGCCGGTGCCGCGATCCCAAAGCCTGAGGTATTCCTTGTTCAGCGCGTTATAGATTTGCGCGCGCCGTTTGTCGTCATAGGGCCCGACCTGAGACACGATGCGCGGCTTGGCAGAGGCGAGGATCCATGCGGTGTCCGCGTCCTGCGTCTGCGCGTTTGCGTCCAGCGGAGCGAGGCAGATCACCAGCGCCGCCGCCAGGGCCGTGGCCGACAGGGTGTGGAAACGGCGTATCGTGTCGGAGTATTTGATGGCTGTTTTCAGATGCATCGAACCCGCGCTCCTCTGCTTGTTCTCTTGGGCGTAATGATGCGCGCGGATGGGCGGACCCGGGTGATAATTCTCAAGCGATGCGGGTTGGGGGCTTCGCGTGAAACCCGGCACGCCCCGGACATGATCCGGGGCCTCGCGCCAAAGGGTCAGGGGTCAGGCCCGGGGCGGAAAATCCGCGCCTGTAG
>JABDPT010000064.1 GCA_013042605.1 Paracoccaceae bacterium | reverse complement strand
TGCAGATGGGGCTGGTCGGTGTGCCATGGGACGGCGGCACGACGAACCGACCCGGCCCGCGCCATGGCCCGCGTCAGTTGCGCGACTATTCGACGATGATCCGCGCGATGAACCCGGTGACCGGGATAAACCCTTTCGCTTTGCGGAACTGGGCCGATCTGGGGGATGTCCCTCCAAATCCCATCGACATTCAGGACAGTCTGGAGCGCGTGACGTCGTTCTATGATGCGCTTCACCGCCAAGACATCGTCCCGATGACCGCCGGCGGCGATCACCTGATTTCACTTCCCATCCTGCGGTCGCTGGCGCGCGCGCGTCCCGTCGGGCTGATCCAGTTCGACAGCCACACAGACCTCTTCGACAGCTATTTCGGCGGGCAGCGGTTCACTCATGGCACCCCGTTCCGCCGTGCGGTCGAAGAAGGGCTGGTCGATCCCAAGCGCTTTGTTCAGGTCGGCATTCGCGGCACCGCGTACAACACCGAAGATATCGAGTGGGGGCTGGAACAGGGTATCCGGATCATCCGGATCGAGGAGTTTTTTGACCGCGGCATCCCGGACGTCATGGCCGAGGTTCGCGAGATCGTCGGCTCTGAGCCCACCTATTGCACCTATGACATCGATTTCGTCGATCCGTCCTTTGCTCCGGGCACCGGCACACCGGAAATTGGCGGTCCCAACAGCTTTCAGGCGCAGCAGGTTATCCGCGAGCTTCGCAGCGTGAACCTGATTGGCGCCGATCTGGTCGAGGTGTCCCCGCCCTTCGATCCGACCGGCGGGACGGCCTGGCTTGGCGTATCGCTGATGTTCGAATTGATGTGCATCCTGAGCGATGCGGCCAAAGCCCGGTAGCGGCGCGAGCTCGATTTCGGGAAAGCGTGCTACGAAAAGGTCAGTCCTGAACCGGGACAGGTCGTTCTGGACCTAGAACTTCGCCGAAATCTCGGTCAGATAGGTCCAGATATGACTATTCACGCCGAAACCTTCTTTCTGGACGGCGACGGCACGCTGCAGCATCAGATCAAGCGGCAGGTCGTCGCGGGCATCCTGTCGGGCCGGTTTCGGCCCGCCGAGCGCATGCCATCGTCCCGCGATCTTGCGCGGCACCTGCGGATCAGCCGGATCACGGTCACCATCGCCTACACCGATCTTGTCGCTGACGATTACCTCGTCGCGCGCGGCCGGTCGGGATACTTCGTGTCCGAGACCGCCTCGGTCGCCCCCCGGTTCGACGTGCCGCGCACCGGCACCGCCTCTGCGATCGACTGGTCGCGGTTTCTTGGCCACCGTGCGCCACCGCCAAGTCGGATCATGCGCCCTGCCGATTGGCGATCGTTCCCCTATCCGTTTATCTACGGGCAACCCGATCCAAAGCTTTTCGATCACCAGAACTGGCGGCTTTGCGCGCTTCAGGCGTTGGGGCAGCGGGACTTTCAGACGCTGACGGCCGATCACTATGAAAGCGATGACCCCAAGCTGATCGAATACATCCTGCGCCATATTCTGAGCCGCAGGGGCATCGTCGCCACGCCGAACGAAGTGCTGGTGACCATGGGCGCGCAGAACGCACTTTGGACAACCGCGCAGCTTTTGCTCACGCAGCGGCGTACGGCCACCATCGAGAACCCGTGCTATCCGGGTTTGCGGGAAATCCTGACCGGCACCCGCTGCCACACCCACGCGGTCGATGTGGATGCCGCCGGTCTTGCCCCCGATGCCGTGCCGGACGAAACCGATGTGCTTTTTACCACGGCAAGCCACCATTGCCCGACGGGCGTGACCATGCCCATCGACCGGCGGAAAGACTTGCTGAACCTGACCCGCGACCGTGGCTTCGTGATTGTCGAGGATGATTACGAGTTCGAGTTGGCGTTCCGACAATCCCCTTCGCCATCGCTCAAGTCTCTGGATGATGCGGGATGCGTGGTTTACGTCGGGTCGTTTTCGAAGTCGCTCTTTCCGGGGTTGCGGCTTGGCTACATCGTCGCCCCGCCCGACTTCATCGCCGAAGCGCGGGCGCTACGCACCACCGTGTTGCGCCACCCACCAGGATTGATCCAGCGGACGGCGGCCTATTTCCTGTCGCTGGGGCATTACGATGCGCAGATCAACCGGATGCGAAAAGCCTATCAGCATCGAAGGCAAGAAATGGAAACGGCCATTGCCGAAACCGGGCTGACCGTGGCCGGCCGACTGGAGGATGGCGGCTCGTCGTTCTGGATGGCGGCACCGCACGATGTCGACACCGAGGAACTGGCGGTGCGTCTGCATGCCCGCGGCGTCGTGATCGAACCGGGGCGCGTCTTTTTCGACCCCGACCGTGCGCGGCGCAACTACTACCGCCTTGCCTATTCATCGATCTCATCGACCCGCATCGCCGAAGGCGTACGGATCATCGCGGAAGAGATCGGGGCGCGGTGACGGGCGCGCTCCGGTATGCGATCAAACAGCGGTCGTTACATCGATCCGCGCAAGCGTTCGGAGCGCCGGCGCAGGAATTCAAGCGTCACCAGCAAGGCCACCGACAAGATCACGAGCAGCGTTGCCACCGCGAGGATCGTGGGATTGATCTGTTCGCGCAGACCGGAAAACATCTGGCGCGGGATCGTGCGCTGTTCGGGTCCGGCGAGGAAGAGGACAAGAACCACCTCATCGAAGGACGTCACGAAGGCGAACAACCCGCCAGAGATCACACCGGGCCGGATCAACGGGATTACGATGTCCCAGAACGCCTTGACAGGCGACGCCCCAAGGCTGAGCCCCGCACTGAACAGGGTCTGGTCAAAGCCCGTCAGCGTGGCCGTCACCGTGATGATGACGAAAGGCACGCCAAGTGCCGCATGCGCAATGATGAGGCCCGGATAGGTGCCGACAAGACCGAAGGTCGTGTAGAAAAAGAACATCCCCGCCGCGATGATGATCAGCGGCACGATCATCGGCGACAAAAGCAGTGCGGTGATCACCCGCTTGAACGGCATCCAGGGCGACGCAAGCCCCACGGCCGCAATGGTGCCAAGCACCGTTGCCAGTATCGCCGCCGCGATCCCGATGACGAAACTGTTCCAGATCGCGAGCGTCCATTTCTGGTCGGTAAGGATCGCCTGATACCAGCGCAGGGAATAGGCATCGGGATCCAGGGCAAGCATGCCCTTGGTAAAGGTGAAGAACGGCTCTGCGTTTAACGAAAGCGGAATGATCACGAGGATCGGCACGATCAGGAAGGCCAGCACCAGATAGGCGATGCCCCGAAGCGCGTAATGCCCGGCGATATGCCAAATCGTGAAATACTCGGGAAATCCGCGCATCGTCCCTATCCCAGCTTGATGTTGCCGGCGCCGATGAAACGGTCATAGAGCCAGTAGAGAGCGATGATCAGGAACAGCAGAAGCGAGCCAAGCGCGGCTGCGAGTTCCCAGTTGTTCGATTGCTGCATGTGGAAGGCGATGATATTCGAGATCATCTGCCCATCCGTCCCGCCCACAAGCGCCGGGGTGATGTAATAGCCGACCGAGATGATGAAGACCAAAAGCGCCCCGGCGGAGAGCCCCGGCAGGCTCATCGGCAAGTAGATCTTGAGAAAGGCGGGGATCGGGCGGCTGCCCATCGACATCGCGGCGCGCATATAGCTGGGGTCGATCCCGCGCATGACCGAATAAAGCGGAAGAACCATGAACGGCAGCAGAATATGGGTCATCGCGATGATCGTCGAGAACTGAGTATAGAGAAGCTCAAACGGGTCTTGCGTGAGGCCCAGCGCAATCAACGTCGAGTTCACCACGCCGTTGGTCTGAAGAAGCGCAATCCATGAGGTCGTACGCACCAGAAGCGAAGTCCAGAACGGCAACAGGACAAAGACCATCAGGAAGTTGGCACGCGAGGTTGAGCTTTGCGCCATGTGAAACGCCAGCGGATAGCCAAGGATCAGCGTCAGCACCGTGATGATCAGGGCCATCCAAAGCGTCTTTCCGTAAAGCTTGAGATAGATCTGGGTGTCGCGCTGCTGGATGGATCCGTCGCGCGTCATTTCGAGGTCAAGCGCCGTGAGGTAGTAGCTGGTGGTATAGACCTTCCCGGCCTCCTGCAGCGCGCGCCAGATGCCCGGCTCTGCCCATGCGTCATTGGCATCGAGCAAAAGCGCGGGGCCGGTCTGCGCAAGTGTACCATCGTCGACGCGGCGCAGGGTTCGTGCTGTGGATTTCACGACGCTCGACGTTCCGGGCAGGAAGCGGTTGATCTCTTCTGCAAGCTGTCCCGACGTGCGGTCGTTGGCCAGCCGCTTCAAGTCGATCGCGAACTGACCAAGCACGTCATCCGAAGGCCGGCCCTCACCATCCCAATCGGCAATCGCCACAAGCGAGGCGGGTACGAGGTTCGCGACCGTCGGGTTATAGGCGCTGCGAAACAGCATGGACGCGATCGGCGCCACGAAAGCGAACATGACAAAGACCAGAAGCGGCGCCACGAACAAAAAGGCGCGCAGACGTCGTGCGCGCACTTCGCGTGCGGCGTTCCGCGCGTCCTCCGGCGCCAGACGCTTTGCGGCGTGGGTTCGCAGGTTGGTCGTGGCCTCGGCCATGCCGATCTCCCGAAGGGTCCCCGCGCGACGGATCGCACGGGGTGTGGTTTCAGACGATTACTGAAGCAACCATTCGTTGAACTTCTCGCCCAGAGACTCACCGAAATCGGCCCAGAAAATACCGTCGGCCTTCAGACCTTCATCAAGGTGCGCTGTCGGCAGGTCCTGCTTGACCTCTTCGGGCAGAAGCGCCTGCGCCGATTTGCGGGTCGGGCCATAGGCGACGTCCTGCATGCCCGACAGCGGCACTGTCTGCGTGGCGAACTTGATGAAGTCCAGCGCGGCGTCTTTCTTCTCGGTTCCTTCCATGACGGCCCAGACGTCAAGGTCGTAGACGTGGCTGTCCCAGACCATGGTGAACGGCGCGTTCTCATCCTTGATGGCCGCGAAGATCCGACCGTTGGCGGACTGCACCATCTGCGCCCCGCCATCGTTCAGCAGAACGGGTGCTTGCGACCAGCTATCGTACCAGACGATGTCGTCCTTGATCGTATCAAGCTTGGCAAAGGCGCGGCTTTGGCCTTCTTCGGTCGCCAGAACCTCGTAGACATCTTCCGGGGCGACGCCATCGGCCAGGAGCGCCCATTCCATGTTCACCTGCGGGCGCTTGCGCAGCCCCCGCTTGCCCGGGAACGCATCGGTATTGAAGAAGTCCGCGATGGTCTTGGGTCCGCCACCGGGATAGGCGTCGTTGGCATGCGCGAAGATGATCGACCAGACGATATTGCCGACACCGCATTCATGCAGGGCTTCGGGAATGAAGTCCTCGGATGCGGGCGTACCGTCATCGCCGGGGGGAAGCATGGAATGATCGATCACCGCGACATACCCTTCTGAACAGGCGCGTTCGAGGTCGATCACCTCGATATCCACGACGTCCCACTGGATGTTGCCGGATTCGCTTTGGGCCTTCATCTCGGCCACGCCGCCGCCGTAGTCTTCAAATAGAATATTGGCGCCGGATTGAGCGACGTAGGGATCGATCATGTGCTTTTGCTGGGCGGCGCCGTAAGCCCCGCCGAACGAAGTGACGGTCAGATCCTGCGCCGCCACGCCATGCGCTCCGAAGGCGAGCGCAGATGCCAATAAGATGCTGCGATATTTCATTTCATTCTCCCTTGTTGCTCCGGGTTAAAAAGGGGCCCGGTTCACCCCGTAACACCAGGCATTTCCCCGCTGTGGGGAAACGCGATGCAATCAGATGTAAGCCATTGCAGACGACCTACGTCGCCTTCGCCGAATTCCGGCGCAGAGAGGTCATTGAGAACTTTGACCACGATTTCCTTGTTGTCCGCGAGCCGGAAGTAATAGCGGATGAAGTCGCCCACATAGATCCGGGCCACGAAGGTCGCCTTGATGTCGTGATCGTGGGCATGGGTCGATGGATGGATGAAAAGCTTTTCCGGCCGGACCGACACGACACAGCGCCCACCGGCGACAAGCCCCTCGGCCGCCTCGGCCGTGATCGTGCCTTCGCCCTTGATCGTGACGATCGCGTGTTTGCCTTCGATCCGATCGACCTGCCCTTCGATGAAATTGTTTTCGCCGATGAACTCGGCAACGAAGGCGTTGGCAGGCTTTTCATAAAGCTCTGCAGGTGCCGCGCATTGCTGAACGATCCCGTCGTTGAACACGGCGATCCGGTTCGACATCGACAGGGCCTCGGCCTGATCGTGCGTGACGTACATGACGGTGAAACCAAGCTGCTCGTGCAGGCGCGTGATCTCGTATTGCATCTGTTCGCGCAGCTTCTTGTCGAGCGCGCCCAAGGGTTCGTCCATCAAAATCAGCGTCGGCTCAAAGATCATGGCCCGCGCCAGGGCCACACGTTGACGCTGGCCGCCCGATAGCTGGCCGGGGTAGCGGTTGCCGAAATCGCCAAGCTCGACGAGGTCCAGATACTCGGAAATACGCTTGCGCTGATCGGCCTTGGCCATGCCGCGCACGCCAAGTGGATAGCCAAGGTTCTCGGCCACGGTCATATGCGGAAAGAGGGCGTAATTCTGAAAAACCATGCCGATATTGCGCTTGTAAGGCGCGGTCTTGTTGATCGACTGCCCCCGGATCGCAATCGTGCCCGAGGTGACGCTTTCAAACCCGGCCAGCATCATCAGAACCGTTGTCTTACCAGACCCCGACGGCCCCAGAAGCGTGATGAATTCGCCCTGTTCAACGGCGATGTTGAAGCCTTTGACGACCAGCGATTTCTGATCGTAACTTTTCTTGACGTCATCGAACTCGAGGAAGACGTCAGTTCCGGAATGCTTGTTCAATCTCGCCCCACCCGTCTTCTTGAAGGCGACCGCTGCGTTCAGAAACCCCCGCCGCGCCGCAACGTTTACAGTAGTCGACACTTTCGCGTTCGCGCAAGCAAAGCATGGGGTTGGCGGTCTGTCCCCACGTTTTCCGCTTTAGTTTTGGGCGTTTCGCCTGTTCGACCGTCCTAGCAAGACCATCATTCCTCGCGAGGAAAGTGCCCGTCACCCGCTTGGTGGGCGCATGTCCAGCCGACGACCGCTATCCACGGGTCTTAGACAGGAATGTCTCGTAATCCTCGATCCAGCGTTTCTCGCACCACGCGTCTTCGCCGTATCTTTTGATTTGCGCCAGTTCGCCCGCTTCCGTAAGCGACCTGACCCAAGGCAAGACCCGGTTTTCAACGGTCTTGCAAAGCTTTCGAAGCCCAACGCTGACATCCTCCGCGCTGGCGTTTGCATATTCGAAATCATCGATCCGCCAAT
>JABDPT010000034.1 GCA_013042605.1 Paracoccaceae bacterium | reverse complement strand
GATTTGGGGCATTGTTCGGCTCACTACAACGCACGGACGCGTGAGGACGGCGGGAAATAGGTGCGCATACGCACACTAAACTGTGCAGTTCAGTTTCACCCCCTGATTTCTGAAACAAAGCCCACGGCGGCGCGAGGGGTTGCAATGAAAACTGCTAGTTCCGCTCTTCCACCAGCGTGCGGCACGCGCGTGCCATGTCGTCTGACAGTCCCTCGCAAAGTGCAGGCTGGTTCGCGGCCACCGCCACACCGGCGATACACGCCTCACGAACTGCCACCGCCGAAAGTTCGTCATGTCCTTCGGGGATGAGGCCGCAGACATCGGGGTCTTGGGTGATTTCGCCGTAACGCCCGATGCAATTGAAGATCACTGCGGCTTCGTCGGTGGCAAGGCAGATGGTGGGATCGTTCGCGGCAAGTGCCGCGTCGGTGAAACAGGCCAGCCGTCCGGTTATCACCTGTTCTTCCGCGCATTCCCCGGGGGCGTGGTCCGCGGCCAATGCCGGGCCAGCAACCAAAACGGCGATGATGGCCAAAGCCTTCACTTGGTCAGCCGCTCGGCTTTTTTGCGCACAAGAACGGCGCGCAGATCATGCATTGCGAGCAACAGCGCGTCGGTCACCTCATCAAGTGCTGCCTCATCTGCGCGGGACTGCGCCCATTGCGCCGTCAGGTTGAGGTGGTCGATGGTGCGGTGGATGTCGTCGATATCACGCGCGGCAAGAAGCGCCTCGCGGGCTTTCATCCAGTCGCGAATGGCCGCGGTGTCGGCCTCGGACAATGTCCGGTCACCATGCGGCTTGACCTCGCCCTTGCGCAGGTTGATCACGGCGATCTGGTCAAGCTCGAGCCGCCGTTCCCGGTTTTCGGTATCGACCCGGTACACAGCCGCCCCGTTTTCGCGGATACGGAAATAGTAGTCTGGCAAATCGCCGGGCATTGTCTTCCTTAACTCAGGGCCGCGCAAAACCGCTGAATGCGGGCGCAGGCATCCTTCAGGACTTCGTCGGCAACAGCGTAACTGACCCGGAAATGCGGCGAAAGACCGAAGGCGGCGCCAAAGACCACCGCCACACCGGTTTCTTCGAGAAGCGCGGTGGCGAAGCTTTCGTCATCGGTGATCAGGGTGCCGTTCGGAGAGGTCTTGCCGATGCATCCCGCAAGGGACGGATAGACATAGAAGGCCCCCTGCGGCACCGGGCAGGTGATACCCTCGGCATCATTGAGCATCGAAACGACAAGATCCCGGCGGCGCTGAAACAGGCGGGCATTGGGGGCAAGAAAGTCCTGCGTGCCGGTCAGGGCCTCGACCGCCGCCCATTGGCTGATCGAGCAGGGGTTCGATGTGGTCTGCGACTGAACCTTGCGCATACCGGCAATCAGCTCTTGCGGACCAGCGGCATAGCCGATGCGCCATCCTGTCATTGCATAGGCCTTGCTGACCCCGTTCATGGTCAGCGTGCGATCGTAAAGCCGCGGTTCCACTTCAGCCGGGGTGCAGAAGGTGAAGCCATCGAAAGCGATATGTTCGTACATGTCGTCGGTCAGGACCCAGACATGCGGGTGACGCAGAAGCACCTTTGTGAGCGCGGCCAGTTCATCGCGATTATAGCCTGCGCCGGTCGGGTTCGAGGGTGAGTTGAAGATCAGCCAGCGCGTGCGCGGGGTAATGGCCGCCTCAAGCGCGTCGGGCGTCATCTTGAACCCGGCGTCAATCGAGGCGGTCACAAAGACCGGTGTGCCGCCTGCCAACAGCACCATGTCGGGATAGCTGACCCAATAGGGGGCGGGCACGATCACTTCGTCGCCGGGGTTCAGCGTGGCCAGGAAGGCATTGAAGAGAACCTGCTTGCCGCCCGATCCGACCGTGACCTGCGCCACGGTATAGTCGAGCCCGTTGTCGCGGCGGAACTTGTCGCAGATCGCGGCCTTGAGTTCCGGGATGCCATCGACGGCGGTGTAGCGCGTGTGGCCCGCGTCGATCGCGTGTTTGCCCGCGGCGCGGATGTTCTCGGGCGTATCGAAATCGGGTTCGCCGGCACCAAGGCCGATCACGTCCTGCCCGGCCGCCTTCAGTTCCAGCGCCAGATTGGACACGGCGATGGTGGGCGACGGCTTGATGCGGGAAAGTGTCGTGGACAGAAGTGGCATGGTCGCCTCCGGTTGCATAGCGCCGGGCACAACCCTTATGGTTGCCGCAACCCCCGATCAACCCGAATCCGCGCGAAAGGACCCCGCCCGCATGGACGACAGCACGAACGAGACGGCCTGGTTTTCGAATGAGGCCGCAACCTTTGGAGATCGCGTTGCCGCGGCGCGCGAAGGGCTGGGGCTGTCGGACGAGGATCTGGCGCGCAAGCTGGGCGTCAAGCTCAAGACCGTGCGGGCATGGGAACAGGATATGTCCGAGCCGCGCGCCAACAAGCTTCAGATGTTGTCAGGCGTGCTGAACGTGTCGCTGCGCTGGCTTTTGACCGGCGAAGGGCAAGGGGTCGAGGTGCCGGGTTCTTCCGTTCCACTGCGCCCCGAGGTGGCGGGGCTTCTGACCGAGTTGCGCGAAATGCGAGCACAGATGAGCCAGACGGCCGAGCGGCTGGGCGTCATCGAAAAGCGCCTGCAGGCGACACTTCGCGAGGATGTGGCGTGACCGCGGAAAGCGACGAAGACCGCCTGAAGCGCCTGCGCATCCGGTCGTGGCGACGCGGGATCAAGGAAATGGACCTGATCCTGGGCGGATGGTCCGACGCGCATCTGCGCGCCTTGCCGGCAGAGGACGTGGCGCTTTATGACGAGTTGCTCGCCGAGAACGATCACGACCTTTATCAATGGGTCACCGGGCAGGCGACGGCACCGGATCGATTTTCCGGGCTGATCCGCCGGATCGCCGATGAGTTTGCCGCGCTTTAACGGGCCATCCGGCTAATCCGTTTCAATTTAACAGATTATTGGTGTTTATCGCTCAAGTATCCGGCCCAGACAAAGCTGGCGGAGATGACGATGAGCGTGCATCAGGCGATCGCGGGGCAGACGGATGCACCGGGTTATATGACACGATACCTGGAAAGCCTTGCGCTGGTAGAGCGGTTGCACAGGCTTTTGCTGGATGTGATCAAGGACGAATTCGAGCGGCTGGGCATCCTCGAGATCAACGCGGTTCAGGCGCTGCTTCTGTTCAATATCGGTGAAAACGAAGTGACGGCGGGCGAGTTGAAGTCGCGCGGTTATTATCAGGGATCGAACGTTTCCTATAACCTGAAAAAGCTGGTCGAGATGGGGTATATGCACCATCAGCGCTGTGACATCGATCGCCGGTCGGTGCGGGTGCGGCTGACCGAAAAGGGCCGCGATATCCGCGAAATCGTGGAAACCCTGTTTCGCCGGCATTCCGAAGGGTTGAGCCAGTCGGGCACGCTTGGACCCGATGGGCTTGATCAGATCAACCGGTCGCTTCAGAAGATGGAGCGGTTCTGGACCGATCAGATACGGTATATCTATTGACGAGAGCAGAGCGCGCGGTGCCCGCGCGCGCATGAACCTTGGCGCCGCCTTCGGCGTCGCGATGCCTCCGGCGGGAATATTTCTTGCCAGAAGACGGAGGGCTGCTCCGTTTCCTGCGGACGTGTGTTGAAATTTGTTCCGTGGGTTGCCGACGCGTCAGCGATTGTTGTTGGCTTCGGGAATGCGATCTGAAGCCGCGTAGCGTGTGGGCGCGCGCGGGTCCCGCCAGCCAAGCGGTGGAGAGCTGAGTTCGCGCAGGAGTTTGCGGGTCATGGCATTGGCATAGTCATCGAAGCCAAGCGCCACTTCGACGAAGGCATCGGGGCCCTTGATGACATTGGCGCGGAAATAGGCGCTAAGCTCGGCCACGCCGATCAGGCGATTGTCGCCGCCGCGCAGAAGCTCTTGACCGATGACCAATGCGTTGATGGTTGCGTTGGCGAGCTGTCCCGAGCCGCGCACGTCGCGAGGGACCGGCCAGTCGTTGTTCTTGCCATCACCGGAGATGTCGATTGTCTGTTTCCAGCAGAAAGGCGCGGTGGCCAGCATGTCGCCCGCATGGTTAAGCGCGCCACCGATCCCCGTGGCCTCGGGGGCGGTGGCCCTTCGCCAGCTGCGCAGGCGGGTGGTGACCGCCCCAAGTGCTTCGGGCCCGGTGAGGGTCGTCCAGCCGACGATCTCACGTTGGTAGGAGGACGCGCTCCATTCAAAGACCGCGAGGGATACCGGGCTTTCGGGCAGATCGAAAAGGGCCGATTGCACGGCGGGGTCTTCAAGCGCCGTGGCCACCCCGCCCAGTTGCAAGGTGTATTCAACCTCGTCAACCGAGCCCGAGACATCGAGAGCGAGCAACAGCGCCAGGCGGCACGCGGCGTCAGCCCCGCCCGCCCAGAATGCCGCTATCAATGCCAGGCCATATTTCACCAGTGGCCCGTATTTTCCATACTGGCCCATGGTTCCTGCGCGGGCAGGGCATCGCCCCGCTGCAAAAGCTCGATCGAGATATTGTCGGGCGAGCGCACGAAGGCCATGCGGCCATCGTGCGGCGGGCGATTGATGGTCACGCCCATGTCGGACAGGGCCGAACACATCGCATAGATGTCATCGACCAGAAGCGCGATATGCCCGAAATGGCGGCTGTCAGCGGGCAGACCGTCGTCGCCATCCCAGTTGAAGGTAAGCTCAAGCGTGCTTTTTTCATCGCCCTCGGCGGTCATGTGCACGTTGGTATAGCGACCCTTTTCGCTTGAATGCCGGCGGTCTTCGCGGAACCCGAGCGCTTCGTAGAAGGCCATAGATTTTTCAAGGTCCAGAACACGAACCATGACGTGATAGAAACTGGTGGGCATGATGTTCCCCCTTTGCCTGTTGCATCCACACTAGGCCTGTCGGTCGAAGAGGCCAAGGCCCCTAAATCGCACCTTATCTCGTGTTCTCTCTGGCCCGTCCCCATAGATGTGGTAGTCTGCGAGTCGCGCTCGTAGGAAGGACCCGCCAATGCCGATCACGCCCGAACAACAAGACGAAATCGATCAGCAGCGCGCGAACCCGCGCCAAACCCTGCGCGCGGTGTCCGAGGGGATGGAAGCCCATCTTTATACCGCGCATCAGGTGCTTGATCACGGCTTTGTCCGGGTCATCGATTACATGGGCGACGACAGCGCCATCGTGCAGGCCGCGCGGGTGAGCTATGGCGCGGGTACCAAGCATGTACAAAACGACGAGGGCCTGATCCGCTATCTGATGCGGCACTGGCATTCGACGCCGTTCGAGATGTGCGAGATCAAGCTGCATGTGAAACTGCCGGTTTTCGTAGCGCGACAGTGGATCCGGCACCGCACGGCGAATGTGAACGAGTATTCGGCGCGCTATTCGATCCTGGACCGCGAGTTTTACATCCCACAGCCGGACGCATTGGCCGCGCAATCCACGGTCAACAACCAGGGGCGTGGGGCCGTTCTTGAAGGGGAAGAGGCCGAGCGCGTGCTCGAAATTCTGAAATCCGATGCTGGCCGGGCCTATGATCACTATGAGGCGATGCTGAGCCAGGACGGGCAACAGGGGCTTGCACGGGAATTGGCGCGGATGAACCTGCCCGCCAATATCTATACCCAGTGGTATTGGAAGGTCGATTTGCACAATCTCTTCCACTTTCTGCGGCTGCGGGCGGATGCCCACGCGCAATACGAGATCCGCGTCTATGCGGAAGAGATCTGCAAGGTCGTGGCCGATTGGGTCCCCTTCGCCTATGCGGCGTTCGAAGACTATCGGATGGGCGGGGCGACGTTGTCGGGCCGCGCGCTTGACTGTCTGCGGCGGATGCTGAAAGGCGAGGACGTGACCCAGGAAAGCAGCGGTATGTCGAAGGGTGAGTGGCGCGAGTTCGAAGCTGTGCTGCGATCCGCGGACTGACCCGTTTCGGGCGGCGAACTTCTCATTTTCATCAGACGAAAATTGATGTTTCTCAATTAGTTGGCACTAGGCAGGTCTAGACTGATCCTCAAGCCGACTCCGCCCGTGCGGCGCGGTGTTTCGATTGAGGAGAATTGATCATGACTTACAAAGCCATCTCGCTGCTGGGCGTCGGACTCATTGCCTTGACGGCTGGCTGTGCGCAAATGGAGCCGGAACCGATCTATGCGCAACCGGTGTTTGACAAATACGGCAACCCGTCCTGCCGTCCGGGCGACGTGCCCGTGGGCGGCGTTTACACGGCGGATTTGCCGATCTGCGCGATAGTACCGGGTGAGGCCGCCGATGCGATGGCTGTCGCAAGCGACCCCGCGCCTGGCGCAGTTGCCCCGGTCTTGCCGCCGGTCGAGCCGCCAGTTGAACCGCCGGTCGATCCTCCGGTTGACCCGACCGGTAACCAGAACCGGAACCAAAACCAGAACCAGAATACCACGAACACCCAGACCCAGACGGGTCAATAGGGGGTGTGCCGCGCCCGGGTGGCCGATGGCACAGACCCTCCATCAACCCGGGCGCGTGCTCTTGCCAGATCGTCTAGTGTCTGGCGATCTTGGCCGCCCTGACGGACCGTTCCGCGCCTTGTTTCAGATGCGTCACTGTGTCGGCATTGTCGATTTCCCACGATTTGAACCCCCGGTATCCGGCCATGTCCTGTTCAAAGCGTTTTAGAGTGCCCTTCGGCGCGAGGTCCCAGTCGGGGATGAAATAGACCTTCACTGCCTCGTATGCTTCGGCGCAGGCCGTCGCTTCGGCGACACCCATTGGGCGCATCGAGGCGACGGCGTCGCACATGTAATAGATTGAAAGGATTGTAATAAATTCTACCAAAGCTCTCTCCATCTGTCTGGTGAGAGGTGGCATGGATACGCAGTAACAGCCCCGGGGGGGCGCCAATTGACTTGGCTGCCACCTCCCGTTGAGCACTCGTTAACTTACGCAGTTAGGATAGCTTTTCCCGGCATTCGGGTCGATGATGCCGCGGCGCAGCAAAATCCCTCCGGACAACTTGTGCAAGATTTCGGCGGGGTTTCCCGCAGCCGCCCGAAAAATGGGCAGCTGCGGGATGAATTACAGAACCTTCAGTTCCCCGGCAGACTGTCGTCCGTCGCGGCCTTCGATCATTTCGAAGCTGATCTTCTGATTGTCGGCAAGGCCGGTGAGCCCGGCCCTTTCAACAGCGGAAATATGAACGAAAATGTCTTTGCCGCCGTCATCAGGCGCAATGAATCCATATCCTTTGGTGGTGTTGAACCATTTCACGGTTCCGGTGGGCATGCGGTCTTCTCCTTCAAAAGCGCCCCTCCGCGCGCGTGCGAAAGGGTCAGCGCGGGACGGCTTGAGGTTGGGTGGCCGACCTGCTTCTTAAAAGATTGAACATTTCAGAAAAAATGCAAGGTTTGGCTGTTGCCCTAGGCGAAATTCAGTATTCCAGGGTGAGCGGGGAGGAACGCGATGCGGATCATCGGATTGAAGAATTGCGACACCTGCCGGGCGGCGCTCAAGGCGCTTGGCGCCGTGTCGGACGCGGTTTTGGTCGATGTGCGGGCCGCGCCGCTTGGCCGGGACGAAATCGCGCGATATCACGCGGTCTTCGGCCCGGCGCTGGTCAATACCCGGTCGGCGACATGGCGCGGCTTGGACGAAGCGGCGCGCGGAATGGACCCTGTTGACCTGATCGCGGCGCATCCGGCCGTCATGAAACGGCCGGTGATCGAAGCGGGGGATCAGCTTTATCTTGGCTGGGGGCCAGAGGTGCGCGCGGCCCTGCTTGGTGAGGCTTAGTCCGCCTCGACCCGCCGCGACAGCAACCGATCGACCGATAGCGGACCCGCGCCGCGCAGCACCAGCACCAAGAGCAGGAAGACCCAGAACGCGCGTTGATCAACGATCAGGGCCGACGGCATGCCGTCGAACCACGACCCGATATCAGCGGCGCCCAAGCCGTGACCGATGATATCGACCACGCTTTGCACGATGACGAAACCGATCATGCCAAGCGCTGCAAGCCGGGTGAAAAGACCGATGACGATGAGGATAGGCAGCAGAATTTCGGCATAGGTGCCGGCCAATACGACCAGCCAGTGAAACGTACCCAGTTGCGACACGTCATAGCCCGCGGCCTCGAATGCCTTTGGGAAAATCTGGATGTAGCCACCGGCAGACGGAAGAAAGAGTCCCGTGATCCCGTCGCCAAACTTGGTAAGCGCCGAGTTCCAGTAATAGACGAACAGCGTGCCCGCGAAAATCAGCCGCGCAAGCGTAGGGATAAGAAACGGCGCGATGGCTTCGAGCCGCGAAAAAATGGCGGCGTGGAGGTTTACGAGAAGTGTCATTGGCTGTCGTCCAGTTCGGTAATGGCCTGGCCGGCCAGAAGCAGGCCAAGCGTATGGGTCAGATCGAAAGTGGGGGCCTCGGCCTGTGCGGTATCGAGTGCCTGTGCAAAAGGCGCGCCGGATTGCAGCGCATTGATGAAGGCCGCGGCCCCGGGGCCAAGGCGCGTGACATCCGGGTCGAACTCCGGTCGTGTGATCAGAACGTCTTCGGCCTGCATCTGCGGCTTGGGCGCGCCTTCGGCCGTATTGAATTGCCAGATCGCGTGGATCGGCCAGCGTGAGCGAAGGACGATGACGGCGGGCGCGATCTTCAAGGTCGCTGCCATCAGGCGATCAGGCGGGGTGGACTGAAGCAAGGCGGGGTCGATCCCGGTGGCGTCGGCGGCGTGATAGCTGCGGCGCAGGGCAAGCTCGAGCCGGGCGATGTCAGGCAAATAACCAAGGTGCGCCAGCGGTTCGAAGGCTTCGAGAAAACCGGGCATATCCGCACCGTAATGCATCATCAGCGGCGTGCGCGGCGGATGCGCGCGTAGGAAAAGCCCGGCGAGGGATCTGAAATTAGCCGATCCCAGAAGCTTGGCGAGAACCGGAAAGGCGGTTTCCAGCGCGTCGGCCAGGCTGACGGCCACGTTGTTGCGGTAGACGTCGAAACGCTTGCCCGCCGGAAGACCCGCCGGGTCTACGAGCCCGTCGGGCACGGGTAGATCGGGCGCAAGAAGCGCCTCGACAAAAGTGGTTTGCGACGATGTCATCCCACCGCGCCTTCAAGAACGGTTTGCGCCCGCGCGGCCTCTGCCGCCAGCTCGGGCCAGTCGGGCACGTCGTTGTCCCATTCGATCAGGGTCGGACGCGGGCCACCGCGCGCGATGGTGTGGGCATAAAGCGCCCAGACCGGATCGACCACCGGCTTGCCGTGGCTGTCGATCAGCAGGACATCGCCGTGGTCGTCTTCATCTTCGTCATGACCGCCAAGGTGGATTTCGCCCACCGCATCGATGGGAAAGGCATCGAGATAGCTGATCGGGTCGGTTTTCTGGTTCGTGGCAGAGACGAAGACGTTGTTGACGTCCAGCAAAAGCCCGCAGCTCGTGCGCCGCGTCAGATCGCGCAGGAAATCGACCTCGGCCATGGTGGAACTGTCGAAGGCCAGATAATTCGACGGGTTTTCAAGAAGCATACGCCGCCCGACGGTTTCCTGTACCTCGTCGATATGGTCGGCCACGCGGGTCAGTGTCGCTTCGGTATAGGGCAGGGGCAGCAGGTCGTTCAGGAACCCGCTGTCGTGGGTCGACCAGGCCAGATGTTCGGAAAAGCTGGCCGGATTGAGCCAACTTACCAGATGACGCAGGCGCGCCAGATGTTCGGGGTCAAGGCGGCCTTCACCACCGATCGAGAGGCCGACACCGTGCACGGAAATGGCAAAGCGTTCGGCCAGGTGACGCAGTTGCGCCAGCGGACGCCCACCATCGCCCATGTAGTTTTCGGCGTGAATCTCAAGCCAGCACACAGCGCCCGGATCATTCAGGATCGCTTCGAAATGCTGGGGCTTGTAACCGACCCCGACGCCAGCGGGCAGGCGGTCGAATTTGGGAGCGGTCGCGTCTAGCATGGGGGGCCTTCTTTGGTCATGCGACCCCCGGCACTTGGGCCGGGGGAGCGGTTCGTTTCGCGTTACTTACGCGGGCAGGTCGCGGTCCAGCTCTTCAAGCGAACCAACGCGGCCATCGGGAAGCTCGATTTCGGTGCAGGTGCCGGCATCGACAAGCGTCCATGCGTTGCCCTGATAATCAACGGTCGAGGTGCCGGCACAGGTGGTGCCGGGGCCCGCGGCGCAGTCATTTTGACCGGCAAGCGAAACGCCGTAGCACTTTTCCTTTGCTTGCGCGTGGGCCGGAACAGTCATTTGCGCGGCAAGGGCTGCTGCAACGGCGCCGGCGACGGCAAGGGTCTTGGTGTGCTTGGACATGTGATAAGTTCCTTTGGTTTGTCTGATACGAGTGTCGCAACGGACGACACCAAGAAAAAAGCATCTAAGAGTGTAACATTCCACTCACGGGTCCGTGCATGACGCCCTCGTTAACTCGTGAAACATAATGATTTGCGACAGCGTAGCGTCGTTTCGGGGCGCTGGTCCAGTGGTCTGAGCCAAGGGGGGCTGCGTCAGTGCCTGCACCCTGCTCCCGGGTTAAATCAATAAAAACATATATTTGAGGATGGCGAGGAAACGTTTCGCCTCAGCGTATCTTGCTGGCTCGATTTGCGTGCAACGACGATGCGAGTCGCGTTTCCCAGCGCAGGATACGAGCGCTTCGCGGGCGAAAAGCGGCCGACGCACCCGCGATAACTGAAACACTTCAACCCATCAACGTGTGGTCTGCCCGGCGCAGGGGCCGGGCAGGGCGTATTCTGGCTTAGCGCAAATCGGGCGGAACCGCCTCTTTCGCGAGGTCGTCCAGCACGTCCGCAAAGGGCCGCACCTGCGTCTGTTTCTCACCCAGCCGACGCAACGTGACGGTGCGCTCCTCGACCTCGCGCTGACCTATGGCAAGGATCACCGGCACCTTGCCGACCGAATGCTCGCGAACCTTGTAGTTGATCTTTTCGTTGCGCGTATCGGCCTCGGCGCGCAGGCCCGCCGCCTTCAAGGCTGCGGTGACCTCGTTCACATAGTCATCCGCATCCGACACGATCGATGCCACCACCACCTGACGCGGGGCCAGCCAGAACGGCAGTTTGCCCGACGCGTTTTCGATCAGGATGCCGATGAACCGCTCGAACGACCCAAGGCAGGCACGGTGCAGCATATAGGGCCGGTGCTTGGCCCCATCTTCGCCGACATATGTCGCGCCCAGCCGTTCAGGTAGGTTCGGGTCGACCTGGAACGTGCCGCATTGCCATTCGCGCCCGATTGCATCGGTCAGCTTGAAGTCGAGCTTCGGCCCATAAAACGCGCCCTCGCCCGGGTCGAGCGTATAGTCGTTGCCCGTGGCCTTGATCGCCTGTTCCAGCGCCTTTTCGACATGGTCCCAGCTTTCCTCGCTGCCCACGCGCTTTTCGGGGCGGGTGGCGAACATGATTTCGAAGCTGTCAAAGCCAAGGTCCTTGTACACCGACGTCAGAAAGTCGATGAACTTGGCGCACTCGGACTCGATCTGATCTTCGGTGCAGAAGATATGCGCATCGTCCTGTGTGAAACCGCGTACACGCATGATGCCGTGCAGCGCGCCCGAAGGCTCGTACCGGTTGCAAGACCCGAATTCGGCCATGCGCAACGGCAGGTCACGATAGCTTTTCAGGCCCTGATTATAGACCTGTACGTGGCACGGGCAGTTCATCGGTTTCAGCGCGTTCATCGTCTTTTCGCGCGCGTGATCCTCGTCAACCTCGACGATGAACATATGCTCCTGGTACTTGTCCCAGTGGCCCGACGCCTCCCACAGCTTGCGGTCGACAACCTGCGGCGTGTTCACTTCGACATAGCCGCCCGCACGCTGTTTGCGGCGCATGTAATCCTGAAGCGTCGTATAGATCGACCAGCCGTTGGGGTGCCAGAATACCTGACCCGGGGCCACTTCCTGCATGTGAAAGAGGTCCATCTCGCGGCCAAGCCGGCGATGGTCGCGCTTTTCGGCTTCTTCGAGGAAGTTGAGGTACTTGCGCAGGTCATCGCGGTTCTTGAAACCCACGCCATAGATACGCTGCAGCATCGGGCGATCGCTGTCGCCGCGCCAATAGGCGCCGGCCACGCTCATCAGTTTGAAGGCGTCGGCGGGAAGCTGGCCGGTATGCTGAAGATGCGGGCCACGGCACAGATCCTGCCAATGCCCATGCCAATACATGCGCAGCGGCTTGTCCCCGGGGATCGCGTCGATCAGCTCGACCTTATAGGGTTCGTCATTGGCTTCGTAAAAGGCGACGGCGCGGTCACGCGCCCACACTTCGGTGGTCACCGGATCGCGGCGATTGATGATCTCTTTCATCCGCGCTTCGATGGCTCCAAGGTCTTCGGGTGTGAAGGGGTCCTGACGGTCAAAATCGTAATACCAGCCGTTCTCGATCACCGGGCCGATAGTCACTTTCACCTCCGGCCAGATCTCCTGCACCGCACGGGCCATGACATGCGCCATGTCGTGGCGGATCAGCTCAAGCGCCTGCGCGTCGTCTTTCATCGTGTGAATGGCAATCTCGGCATCCGCGTCGATAGGCCAGGCCAGATCCCAATGCGCGCCGTTCACGGTGGCAGAGATCGCCTTTTTCGCCAGCGAGTTCGAGATATCGGCAGCCACTTGCGCGGGCGTGACGCCAGCGGGAAAGTCACGTGCATTGCCATCGGGGAAAGTCAGGGAAATCTGGGCCATGGGCCTAAGCTCCTCGTCAGTTTGGCGCCTACGAAACGCCCGGTTGCGGGTATGTCGGTCGCTATCTGGCCCTTGGGCGTTTCTGCGTCAAGACCCGTGATGCGGAAACGGACCGGGCATGGGAAAAACACCGCCCGCAGCGGGAGAGACTGCGGGCGGTTCGGGCGGCAGTTTCTTCCTGACGTGTCAGGCGGCAAGCACCTGCCAGCCGATGACGAGAATGCAGGCCCAGCCAGCGACAAAGATCATCGGGCGGACCGGAAAGCGGGCAAACCCGCTTATCATCCCGACCGCGTGCACCAGCCGCAGCCAGAAGAACGCACCCGCGGCGATGGCTGTGATCGTCGTCGACACACCCATCTGCGCCGCGATCAGAACGATCACCGCAAAGGGCAGCATCTGTTCGATCAGGTTGAGATGCGCGCGATGCGCCCGGTGGACCCAGGCCGGAAAGGCGTTGAGGTCGGCGGGCCGGGTGAACCCGTCGATCCCCTCCACGGCGTGTTTGTTGACGCCGACGATATACGGGATCCAAAGCGAGGCGGCGAGAAGCGCAGTCAGCGAAAGATATGTGAGTTCGACCGTCATTGCGCGGCCTCCATTTCATTGAAGCGAACCGACTGGCCGGTTTCGAGATAGGTCTTCAGGCCCGAGGCCCAGCGATCCCATCCATCGGCCACGCCTTCGCCCTGCACGACCGGAAAGGCGAGGTCATAGTGTTCGACCGTCAGCCGGCAATTCGGCCCTTCCACCGCAATCAGGAAGACGGATTGCGAGGCGGGGATTCCCGGCTCCCATTTCGGTTCGAACGTGGCCTCGATCCGGGATTTGGGGTCCGTGCGCAGCGTGCGCGCGACCAGCATCGTCCCGCCATCGGGCGTGTGATAGGTATAGGTGCCGTCTTCTTCGGTTATCTTGGGGCACATGAAGTGATAGTCCGACATCTTCGCAGGGTCGGTCAGTGCATCCCAAAGCGCGTCTTGCGAGCAACGAATATAGGTCTGCATCATGAAATCGGGTTTTGTGTCTGTTCCAGGCATTCGGGCGGTTCCTTCAAGTTGAGATTTGAGGTCGATCACCGCCCGCGCAGCGGGTTTGGCAAGGAAGGGGTCGATCCAGCGGTCGATCACCTCCTGCAAGGGCAGGGCGTTCAGATAATGGTATTTGAACCGCCCCTTTTTGCGCGTGACGATGAGGGATGCGTCCTCAAGAACCTTCAGGTGCTTCATGACGCCGAAACGGGTCATGTCGAGCTGGGCTTCAAGCTCGGACAGCGATTGCCCGTTCTTCTGGCGCAGGCTGTCCAGAAGATCGCGACGGGCAGGGTCGTTGAGGGCTTTGAAGATCGCATCCATGGGATGAACTATAGGTGAGCAAATAGTCACGTGACAATATAGTAACCTAATAGAGTTGGTTGGATTTCGTCTAAATCCATGGCATCAAACGCAAATAAGGAGGGGCCATGATCGCGCCAGAGTATCTGAACACGCCGCAAGGGCGGCGAATCGCCTATCATCGGACGCCGGGCCGGGGCCCGGGTGTGGTGTTTCTGGGCGGGTTCCGGTCGGATATGGACGGCACAAAAGCGATCCACCTTGAAGCCTGGGCAAAGGCGCGCGGCCAGGCGTTTTTGCGGCTCGATTATTCCGGGCACGGCCAATCCTCGGGCGATTTCCTCGACGGGTCTATCGGGGACTGGGCCGAAGACGCGATGGCGGCGATTTCGGCGCTGACCGACGGGCCGCAGGTTCTTGTCGGGTCTTCCATGGGCGGCTGGATCGCACTTTTGACGGCGCGCGCCATGCCCGAGCGGCTCGCGGGTCTGGTCGGTATCGCCGCAGCGCCGGATTTCACCGAAGACAGCATGTGGGAGGGGTTTTCCGAGGCGCAGCGCACAGAACTGGCGGAGACGGGGCAGGTCGCGTTGCCCTCTGACTATTCGGACGAACCTTACATCATCACACGCCGCCTGATCGAAGAGGGGCGCAAGACGCTCGTCCTGCGCGATCCGCTCGAGCTTTCGGTTCCGGTGCGCCTTATGCAGGGAACCGATGATGCAGATGTCGAGGTGTCGGTGGCCCTGCGGCTTCTCGATCACATGACGGCCGAAGACGCGCAGCTGACGCTGGTCAAGGGGGCCGATCATCGGTTTTCGACGCCCCAATGCCTCGATATGATCACAGCGGCCATCGAAGGAATCCTGCCCGCGGAGTAATTTTGCAATCGTATGCAAAAATTACTTGAGCGCACTTGCCATTGCTTTATCCTGCTCACCAAGAGGATTGAGTCCGTCAGGGGGGAGGATTACATGGCAGAATATCTCAAGCGCGGGAAACCGGCAGCGGAGCGGGCCGAAGACGATGCGCGCGTGCGCAGCACCGTGGAAGGCATTCTGGGCGATATCGAAGCACGCGGCGATGCGGCGATCCGCGAACTGTCGCAAAAGTTCGACAATTACGCGCCTGACGCCTTTGTTCTGACCCGGTCCGAGATCGACGCGGCGAAATCCAAGGTCAGCCAGCGCGAGATGGACGATATCCGCTTCGCGCAGACCCAGATCCGAAACTTCGCCGAAGCGCAGCGCGCCTCGATGGTGGATATCGAGGTCGAGACGATGCCGGGAGTGATCCTTGGCCACCGCAACATCCCGGTGAATTCCGTGGGTTGCTATGTGCCGGGCGGCAAGTTCCCGATGGTGGCCTCTGCCCATATGTCGGTGCTGACCGCCAAGGTCGCGGGCGTAAAGCGTATCGTTGCGTCGGCCCCGCCGGTGGACGGCGCGCCGCATCCCGCAATCGTTGCTGCGATGGACGAAGGCGGCGCGGATGAAATCCTCGTGCTGGGCGGCGTGCAGGCCGTGGGGGCCATGGCCATCGGCAGCGAGAGCCTCAAGCCCGTCGACATGCTGGTGGGACCCGGCAACGCCTTTGTCGCCGAAGCCAAGCGGCAGCTTTTCGGACGCGTGGGCATCGACCTTTTCGCCGGGCCAACCGAAACCTGCGTGATCGCCGATGACACCGTGGATGGTGAGATGTGCGCCACTGATCTGCTCGGGCAAGCCGAACATGGCTATAACTCGCCCGCCGTGCTGATCACCAACAGCCGCAAACTGGCCGACGCCACGCTGGCCGAGATCGACCGGCTTTTGCAGATTCTGCCAACGGCCGAGACGGCGCGGGTCAGTTGGGACGAATATGGCGAGGTCATCCTTTGCGCCGATCATGACGAGATGCTGGCGGTCAGCGAAGACATCGCCAGCGAGCATGTGCAGGTGATGACCGATCGCGACGATTGGTTCCTTGAGAACATGACCAACTACGGCGCGCTTTTCCTTGGCCCGCGCACGAATGTGGCCAATGGAGACAAGGTGATCGGCACGAACCACACCCTGCCCACGAAGAAGGCGGGGCGGTACACGGGCGGGCTTTGGGTCGGCAAGTTCTTAAAGACCCACTCTTATCAGAAGGTGCTGACCGATGAGGCGGCAACGCTTGTGGGGGAATACGGCTCACGGCTTTGCATGCTGGAAGGCTTCGTCGGGCATGCCGAACAGTGCAACATCCGGGTCCGGCGTTATGGTGGGATCAACGTGCCCTACGGGGCCGGCGCGCCCTATCGGGATGCGGCGGAATAGAACCGGCCGTGTGGCCGGTGCCTCCGGCGGGGATATTTCTGGCCAGAAGAAGAGGCGGGCATGAACGAAACTGAGGCACGGCGCGTTCTGGACCCGCTGGCCGGGTTCGATGGCGGGGACTTGGGCGCGGCCTTCGCGCGGGTTCTGTCGCCGGGCGCCGCCGTGCACCTTGCCTTTCCGTTCGAGACAATGGTGGGACCCGAGGGTCTGGCGGACGCGGCTCTTGTCCCGCTTGCCTCGGCCTTTCCCGACCTCGAGCGGCGTGAGACGATCCGGATGGCCGGGCGCGATGCGGCAGGGGCCATGTGGGTCGGGGTCTGTGGCGCCTGGGTCGGCACCTTCGCGGCCCCGTTCCTGGGTATCCCGCCCACTCGCCGCGCCGCCACGATGCGATTTCACGAATTCTTTCGCATCGAAGAGGGCCGCGCGGTCGAGATGCAGGCGCTTTGGGATATTCCCGAACTGATGATGCAGGCACGCGCCTGGCCGATGGCGCCGTCGCTGGGCCGCGAATGGCGTGTGCCGGGTCCGCGCCTTCAGGACGGGCTGCGGATTGCCGGGGACGGGGCGCGCGCACTTGAGGTTGTCGGCGGTATGCTGGCCGGGCTTTCCCGCAGCCACGAGGGCGTGGCGGCGATGGAGCTTGACCGGTTCTGGCACCCCGACTGCGCGTGGTATGGCCCATCGAGCATTGGCAGCACGCGCGGCATCGACGGGTTTCGCGCGCATCATCAGGCGCCGTTTCTGGCCGCAATGCCGGATCGGCGTGCGTTCCTCGAAAACGGTCATTTCTTTGCCGAAGGCGACTTCGTGGGCTTCACCGCCTGGCCCGGGATGGCCGCGACGCTGACCGGCGGCGGCTGGCTTGGCCTGCCGGGCGCAGGGCAAGAGATCACGATGCGATCGCTGGATTTCTGGCGCGTCGAGGGTGATCTGATCCGCGAGAATTGGGTGCTGGTCGATCTGCTGCATGTCTATGATCAGCTTGGCGTTGACGTGCTGGCCCGGATGCGCGAGTTGATCGAATGAGACCGCCGCGCAGTTATCTTGCGCTGGAAGAGTTCGGGCGCGTGCGCCTGTCGAAGTATTTCTACATGCGCAATTTTCTCTATTCCGAGATTGGCAATTTCCATGGCGTGCCGAACCTGCCCGAAGACCCCGATCTCGCGATTGCCGCGGGGCGGATGCTGGCCGAAGAGTTGCTTGACCCGCTGCATGAGACTTTTGGCTCGGTTGCGATCCGCTCGGCCTATCGCAGCCCGGTTCTGAACCATTTCGGCGCGACGGAGGTGCGGCCCCAGAAATGCGCGGCCAATGAAAGGAATTATGCTGGCCATATCTGGGACCGGCGCGATGCGGCGGGGCGCATGGGCGCCTGTGCCAGCATTGCGATCCCGTGGTTTGCCGACCGCTATGAAAACGGACGGGACTGGCGCGATCTGGCCTGGTGGCTTTACGATCATCTGGCGTTTCACGAGGTCTATTTCTTTCCCAAACTTGCGGCGTTCAACCTGACCTGGCGCGAAGATCCGGCGCGGCGGATCCTGAGCTATATCGCGCCCAAGGGGACGTTGCGGGCGGCGGGGAGGGAGCCCTCTGAAACCGCAAAGGAACGCGCCGCGCGCTATGCCGATTTTCCGCCGTTTCGCGGCATAAAGATGCCGGGGTGATCCCCCTCTCGACAGCGTGCAATCGCGGGCGTAAGGTCGGATTTGCACAGGTATGCAACAGGGTATGCGATGCGCCTTCCCAAAACCCCGTCTTTCCGGCTCGATGGCCGTCGCGCTATGGTCACCGGCGCGTCGCGCGGCATCGGCTTGGGCTGCGCGGTGGCTTTGGCCGAGGCGGGGGCGCATGTGGTGATGGCCGCGCGCGGTGCCGACGCGCTTGACGAGGCGGCTGACACATTACGCAATGCGGGATTGAGCGCCGAGGCGCTGGTCCTCGATGTTGCCGATCTGGACGCGGCGCGCGGCGCGATGGGGGCAAGCGGCCCCTTCGATATTTTCTGCAATTCGGCGGGGCTTGCGCGGCACGGGCCAGCGCTGGACACCACGGCCGACGATTTCGACGCGGTGATGGCCGTAAACCTGCGTTCGGCCTATTTCCTGGCCCAGGAAGCGGCGCGCGGGATGGGCGACAAGGGCGGGTCGATTATCCAGATTTCCAGCCAGATGGGTCATGTCGGCGGCGTAGATCGCGCGGTATACTGTGCCTCGAAACACGGGCTGGAAGGTATGACCAAAGCAATGGCGATCGAATGGGGGCCGCGCGGCATTCGGGTGAACACGATCTGTCCGACCTTCATCCGCACGCCGCTGACCGAAAGCACCTTTGCCGACCCCGAACGGGTGGCGTGGATCACGGCGAAGATCAAGCTGGGCCGGGTGGGCGAGGTCGAGGATATCATGGGGGCAGTGACCTATCTTGCCTCGGATGCCTCGGCGCTGGTGACCGGCACCTCGCTTGTTGTCGATGGCGGGTGGACGGCGGGCTGATGGCAGAGCGCAAGGTCACATCGCTGGATGTCGCGGCGCGGGCCGGGGTCAGCCAGTCGGCGGTAAGCCGGGTGTTCACGCCGGGTGCGAGCGTGTCGAAAAAGATGGCCGCGCGGGTGCGCGAGGCGGCGGATGCGCTGGGCTACCGGCCCAATGTTCTGGCGCGGTCGCTGATCACGGGCCGGTCCCGGATTATCGGGCTGGTCGTGTCCTATCTCGACAACCAGTTCTATCCCGACGCGCTGGAGCGTCTGTCGAACGCGCTTCAGGAAAAGGGCTATCACATCCTTATTTTCATGGCGCAGGGGTCGGGCCACGCGGTCGAGCCTGTGATCGACGAATTGCTTGATTATCAGGTTGACGGGATCGTGACGGCCAGTGTCGGCATGTCCGACGAACTGGCGGGACGCTGTGCGGTGGCTGGCATTCCTGTTGTGCTCTTCAACCGGGGGCAAGAGGATGCGCGGCTGAGCCAGGTCACCTCCGACAACGTCGGCGGGGCGCGGAAAATCGCGGAGTTTCTTGTGGCGGGCGGTCACAAACGCATCGGGCATATCACCGGTTGGATGGGCTCTTCCACCGGGCGCGATCGAGAAGCCGGGTTCCGCGCCGGTCTGAAGGATGCGGGGCTTGAACCTGTAGCCGTGATGGACGGATGCTTTGAGCGTGAGACCGCGTCGAGCGTTGCGCGAGAGATGGTCGAACAGCATCAGGTGGACGCGATCTTTGTCGGCAACGACCACATGGCCTCCGCGGTGATGGATACGCTGCGCTACGACCTCAAGCTGCGGGTGCCCGACGATGTGTCGGTGGTCGGCTATGACGACGTGCCGCTGGCGGCCTGGCCCTCTTATGACCTTACGACGTTGCGCCAGCCATCGGGGAAGATGGTGGAACTGACGGTGGAAACGCTGCTTGAACAGATCGAGTCGGGCGATGCAGCCCCGCGCAAGATCGCCATTGACGGGCCGTTGATCGTACGTGGATCGGCCCGCGTACCAAGGGGGTGGGCATGAGAGGTTTTGATGACCGCTGGGCGGACTTCCCGGACTACATTCTGGGGATCACCCGCGAGATCTGGGAAGAGCGTGGTTTGGGCGACAAGATGCGCGACTATTACGCGCCTGAGGTCATCATGCGCATGCCGGGCGGGGTCAGTCTTGGAGAAACCGCCGCGACGACCGCAACCGTCGCGCATCTGCACGAATTCCCCGACCGTCAGCTTCTCGGCGAAGACGTGATCTGGAGCGGGTCACCGGAGGAGGGGATGCTGTCGTCGCACCGCATCTTGTCGACAGCGACCCATACGGGCGACGGGGCTTTCGGGCCCGCGACCGGGGCAAAGCTCACCTATCGCGCGATTGCCGATTGCTATGCCAAGGACAATCAAATCAGCGATGAATGGCTGATCCGCGACAATGGCGCGGTTGTCCGGCAGTTGGGGCATAACCCGGAGACCTGGGCGCGGGCCGAGGTCGAGGCGGGGCGGGGCGGAACGCCGTTTACGCCAGAGACGGACGTTGACGGTCCCTATCAGGGGCGTGGCAATGATGGCGCGTCAGGTGCCACTTATGCGGGTTACCTCGAGCGGCTGATGACATCGGAGTTCTCGCTGATCCCGAGCGCATGGGACAGGGCGTGCCACCTTGAATATCCCGGCGCGCAAACCGGCCACGGCCATGCGGCGGCGGATGCTTTTTGGCTAGGTCTGCGCGCGGCGTTTCCGTCGGCGGAATTCACCGTGCACCATGTCATCGGACGCGAGGATGACCCGATGATGCCGCCCCGCGCCGCCGTGCGCTGGTCTCTTTGGGGCAAGCATGACGGCTGGGGCGCGTTCGGTGCGCCCAGTGGGGCGCAGGTCTATGTCATGGGTATCTCGCATGCGGAGTTCGGGCCCTGGGGCCTGCGCCGCGAATGGGTGCTTTTCGATGAAACCGCGATCTGGAAACAGATCATCATGGCAACCGGCTGATGGATGGTCTTTCCGACACCCGGCGCCGCGTTGCGCGCCGCCAAACCAATTCCGGGCAATCCCCTGCCATCGCCCGATTTGATCGATTTTTGAAGGAGCCCGAGAATGGCCGAGCCTGACATCGTACGCTATGGCGAACTGATCCCCTGCAAGACGGCGTTTATCGACGCGCACACGCCCGGCAGCGATCAGAAAGAGAATTTCACGATCATCGGTGGCGGCGTCTCTGAAAGCCCCGATCAGCACGTGCATGTCTCAACACCGCATGGGTTCAACATCGGTGCTGCCGGGCAACCGCCCAAATGTCGCAACAGCCTTCATTCGCATCGCACGGCCGAGGTGTTCTTCGTGCTCAAGGGTCGTTGGCGGTTCTTCTGGGGGCGCTGGGGCACTGCGGGCGAGGTGTTTTTGGAAGAGGGGGATATCTTCAACATTCCCACCGGCATCTTCCGCGGGTTTGAGAATATCGGAACAGATTACGGGATGATCATGGCCATTCTCGGCGGCGACGATGCCGGTGGCGGCGTGATCTGGGCGCCGCAGGTGATCGAGGATGCACGCGATCACGGGCTGGTTCTGGGCGAGAACGGCAAGCTTTACGACAGCAAGAAGGGCCAATCGCTGCCCGATGGCGTGGGCCCGATGCCGACGCTCACCGACGAAGAACTGACCGCTTTCCCCGAACCGACCACCGCTGACGTGGTGCCGTCCTATGTCGCGCGCTATTGGGACCTTTACGCCCTGGCCGACCGCGCGCCCGCCAAGGTGATCGGGGAAACCGGCAAGCTGCGCGACAAGCCGGGGTTCGAGGTTGATTTCATCACCCGCGCCTCGTCGGCCGACACACCACACAGCCATTACCGCCCCTCTGTCCTGATGCCGATGCGCGGGCACTGGCGGCTTAGCTGGGACGGCGGTTCCACCGTTCTCAACTCCGGCGATACGGCATCTATCCCGGCGGAGCTTTCGCATGCCGCTGTCCCCTCGATGACCGGAGAGGCAAGCCTTTACCACGTTGTCGGCACCGGCGATCCCGCGGGTTTGACGTGGACCCCGTGACCGGAACCGGCCGCCCGGAAGATACCCGCGCGGTCTATGAACGCCATGCGCAAGGCTATGACGCGCGCCGGTCGCGCGCGTTGTTCGAGGCGCGTTGGCTGCGGCGCTTCGCATCGTTTCTACCTGCCAAGGGCCGCGTGCTCGACCTTGGCTGTGGACCTGGCGGCCCCATCGCAAGCTGGCTTATCGGCGAAGGGTTTCGCCTGACTGGAACCGATTTCGCCGAACCGATGCTCGACATCGCCCGCGCGCGTTGGCCCGATGGCGATTGGCGGCTTTCGGATATGCGAGAGCTTGATCTGAACGAGGCCTTTGACGGCATCATCGGCTGGGACAGCTTTTTCCACCTCACGCCCGACGAACAACGCGCCTGCGTGCCGCGACTGGCCGAGCATCTGGTGCCGGGCGGTGTGCTTATGGTGACCGTGGGCCCCGAGGCAGGAGAGGTGACGGGCACGGTCGAGGGCGACCCGGTCTATCACGCAAGCCTGTCGCCGGCGGGCTATGCCG
>JABDPT010000031.1 GCA_013042605.1 Paracoccaceae bacterium | reverse complement strand
GAGATCGACGTGGTCCGGAAGCTTGAAGGCTTTCGCCGGGCCACGAACGCGCTGCGCGATATCAGTTTCGATACGATCTGCGGGTCGGGGCCGAACGGGGCGATCATTCATTACCGGGTGACCGAGGGCACGAACCGGGACATCGCGCCGGGGGAACTGCTTCTCGTGGACTCGGGCGGGCAGTATATCGACGGCACGACGGATATCACCCGCACCGTGGCCGTTGGTGCGCCGGGGAACGAAGAACGCGCCTGCTTCACCCGGGTTCTGCAAGGAATGATCGCGATCAGCCGGGTACGCTGGCCGCGCGGGCTGACCGGGCGCGACCTTGACCCGCTGGCGCGCGCGCCGCTTTGGATGGCCGGGCAGGATTACGATCACGGCACGGGGCATGGCGTCGGCGTCTATTTGAATGTGCATGAGGGGCCGCAACGGATCGCGCGGATATCCGAGGAACCGCTGAAGCCCGGCATGATCCTGTCGAACGAGCCGGGCTATTACCGCGAGGGGGCGTTCGGCATCCGCATCGAGAACCTGATCGTCGTGCAGGACGCGCCCGAGATCGCGGGCGGCGATGGGCGCGACCAACTGGCGTTCGAGACGCTGACCTTCGTGCCCATGGATCTGGCGCTGGTGGACACCGCGCTTTTGTCGGTGGGAGAGCGGGATTGGCTGAACGCCTATCACGCAGAGGTTTATGACAAGATCGCGCCGCGCGTGTCGGAGGCCACAAGAGACTGGCTAAAGCAGGCAACGCGCGCTATCTGACACATAATCGTTACAAATCAACACCTATGGTCCTGCCAGCTTGGGCAGAGGGGGAGCGTTTCATGGCCGAACATATCAAAATCCGCAAAGCCGAGGGCACATGGGTGGTGCGCGCCGGGGGCGCGGTTCTGGGGGAAAGCACGCAGGCGCTTGAGCTTTCGGAAGGCAGCTATGCGCCGGTGATCTATTTCCCGCGCGGCGACATCGCGATGGCATTTCTCGAAAAAACCGAAACATCCACGACCTGCCCGCACAAGGGGGCCGCGACCTATTATTCGATCGTCACGAAAAGCACGGTGCTGAAAGACGCGGCGTGGTCGTACGAGGCCCCGAAAGACGCCGTGTCGGCGATTGCCGGGCACCTTGCGTTCAAAGCGAGCGACACGGTGACGGTAGAGCGGGTCTAGGGGCTGTCGGTGAAGACGTTGACCAGCGTCGCACCGATCGCGAAGACCGCGAACATCGCGACGATGGTGGTGGTTGGCGAATAGAAGCCGCCGACGAAACCGGCAAGGCCCACGGCGACGCCGATGGCGCCCACGACCCCATGCAATTCACGTCTTTTGTTGCGCAGGTTCATCTCATGCTCTCGCGTCTGGACTGGCGGGAATCCTAGGGCGCGTAAGGGCGGCGGCGTTTGAGATTTCTCAAGCGTGGTCAGGAATGCTCTTCGGCGGCGGTGGCCGCAAGCGCGCGGTTATAGGCCTTGAGCGCGTCGACCTGAAAGAGCGCGCCGTGGATCTCGGGCGGCTCGCCTTTCGCACCAAAGCTCACGACCGCCAGAAAGCGCCGGTTGGTCCGCTCGAAAACCGGCATCGCGGCCTCGAGCGTGGCATTCGCGTCGATGTAATAGCCTTCGGCGATTGCTTCCCAGATTTCGTCAGGCGGGGCGCAGGTCGGCTCTTCGGGGGTGCGCATGACATTGCCGACCCGGAACATCGCGAGCAGATAGGCCTGGGGTCCGGCGGCAAGGTGGATGCCCTTACGCTCAAGCTGCGTGAGGAAGAAGGACCGGTCGACAAGGCGCGAGGCGAGCGCGGTCGAGGTCGAGACGGCGACCATCACGGCCAGCCCGGTCTGCCAGTCACCGGTCAGTTCGAAGACGATGAGCGTTGTCGAAATGGGCGCGCCCAGCACGGCAGCGGCCACGGCCCCCATCCCCGCCAGCGCATAAAGCGTTTCGGAGCCCGAAACCTCAGGCGCCAGCCCCGTGGCGATCAGGCCGAAGGCCAGCCCGGTCATCGCCCCCACCATCAGCGACGGAGAGAAGACGCCGCCGCCCATGCGCCCGGCCATGGTGATGGCCACGGCGGCGGTCTTGATGATGGTGAAGATGATGGCTTCGCGCAGCAGCAACTCACCCGTCAGCGCAGCCGAGGTCGTTTCATACCCAACGCCGATGATATGGGGGTAGAAGACCGCGATCCCCCCCAGCATCGCGCCCGCGACGGCGGGGCGCAGGAAGCGGGGCAACCGAATGGCCTGTTGCAGATCGGTGCCCACGTCGTCGGCCCAGAAGATCGCCCGCATCAGCAGAACGGCGACCAGCCCGCAGACAAGGCCGAGGATCAGGAAGGCGGGGAGTTCGACATAGAAGGCCAGCGCGCTGCCCGATGGCAGGGCGAATTCGGTGACATCGCCAAACTCGAGCCGGTTGATGACGGTGCCGGCAGCACTTGCGATGACGATGGGGGCGAAGGCGTGCATGGCGAAGTGGCGCAACACCACCTCCATCGCGAAGAGCGCGCCTGCGATGGGCGCATTGAACGAGGCCGACACCGCCGCCGCGACCGCACAGCCCAGCAGGTCGCGCGCCGTGATGCCGCTTGCGTCAATGCGGTCGGACACCCAGGTGGCGATCACCCCCGCCATATGCACCACCGGCCCTTCCCGCCCGGTCGAGCCGCCCGACGAGAGGGTGATGAGCGACGCGGCCGCCGAGGCGATGCCCGCCTTGGTCTCGACCCGCCCATCGCGGAGCGCGGCGCCTTCGATCACATCCGCGACCGAGCGCACGCGGCCATCATCGGTAAAGCGGTTGAGGATCAGTCCAACGACCAGTCCGCCCAGAATGGGGATGATCAGGATGTGATACCATTCGAGCGATTCCGCCGCAGAATGGATCATCCGCACATCTTCGATGCCATAAAGCGTGGTTTGCAGCCAGGTGATGCCCTTGCGGAAAAAGAGCGCGGCGAACCCTGCGGCGATCCCGATCAGAAGCGCGATGAACCAGAACTGAAGCTGCCCCGGCCCTTCGTCGCGCAGGGTGACCCAGCCATTCTTGCACATCGTCGCAACGCGGCGCACATGGCCTTTCGCTTTTGCGCGGTGTCGCCCTTCGCTCATCCCGTTGGACGCCTTTCAGCGGCGGGTCTCTCCGGTGACTTTCCCAGACCGCCCGCTTGGCCTAGGGTTGCGCAATCGCAGCAGGAGGACCGTGGTGACCATCCAATCCGCAATCGCCGAGTTATCCACAGTGTTAGGCGATGGGCTGAGCAGGTCCAAGTCCGATCTGGACCTGCACGGGGCTTCCGAGACGTATTTTGCCCCCACACCGCCCGATGCCGTGGTCTATCCCGAGACGACCGAACAGGTGCAGGCCATCGCGCGGATTTGCAGCGCCCATGGCTGCCCGGTGATTCCCTGGGGCACGGGCACGTCGCTGGAAGGGCACGCGCTGGCCATTCGTGGCGGGGTCACGGTGGATTTTTCCCGCATGAACAAGGTTCTGGCGATCAATGCGGAAGATATGGATTGCGTGGTGCAGCCGGGGGTAACGCGCGAGGCGCTGAATGCCGAATTGCGCGCTTCGGGCCTCTTCTTTCCGATCGATCCGGGGGCGAATGCCGCGCTCGGCGGTATGGTCGGCACCCGTGCCAGCGGGACGACGGCGGTGCGGTACGGAACGATGCGCGAAAATGTTCTGGGGCTTGAGGTCGTGCTGGCCGATGGCCGGGTGATCCGCACGGGCACGCGCGCGCGCAAATCATCCTCGGGCTACGATCTGACGGCGCTGTTCGTGGGCTCTGAAGGCACGCTTGGGCTGATGACCGAACTGACGCTGCGCCTGCATGGTCAGCCCGAGGCGATCTCGGCCGCTGTCTGTGCCTTTCCTTCCGTCGGGGCCGCCGTCGACAGTGTGATCGCGACGATCCAGATGGGCATACCCATGGCGCGGATCGAGCTTCTTGATGCCGCCACGGCGACCGCGTTCAACAGCTATGCGGGCGGCGATTTTCCTGCCCTGCCCCACCTGATGCTGGAATTTCACGGCTCTGACACGTCCGTCGCCGAGGACGCCAAGCGCTTTGGCGAGGTCGCGGAGGAGTTCGGCGGCACCGAGTTTCGCTGGTCCGAACGCACCGAGGACCGAAACAGATTGTGGAAGATGCGCCACGACGCGGCCTATGCGGTCAAGGCGATCCGCCCGGGCGCCGATATTCTTGTGACCGATATCTGTGTGCCGATCTCGCAACTGGCCCGCGCTATCGGCGAGACCGAGGCCGACATCGCCGCCTCGCCCCTGCAAGGGCCGATCCTGGGGCATGTCGGCGACGGGAATTTCCATGCGCTTTTGCTGGTCGAACCGGGCAACACGGCCGAGCTTGCGGCGGCCAAGGCGATTTCCGAACGCATGGTCGAACGGGCGCTGAAACTGGGCGGGACGGCAACGGGCGAGCATGGGATCGGCATCGGCAAGCTTGATTTCATGGCCCGCGAGCATGGCGACGCCTGGGCCGTGATGGGGGACCTCAAGCGGGCGCTGGACCCGGGGAATATCATGAACCCGGGCAAGCTGGTGAAGGTGAATTAGGGGGCGGGGCGCTCTCGTCGTTTCGGTGAAACGACTGCCGCTTGTTCCTTTCAGGAAGGTGGGTCGTCGCATTTCTGCGAAAAGCGACGGTGGTACCCGCGGCCGGACTCGAACCGGCACGGCCTTCCGGCCTGGGGATTTTAAGTCCCCTGTGTCTACCATTCCACCACGCGGGCCCTTGGGGTGGCGCGACTGTAACGGCGGCGGGGCCGAGGTAAAGAGGGTGCGCGGAGGAGCGTTGCCTAAAGCTCTTTGCCCGCCGGTTCCTTGAGCAGCCCGCGTTCGGGGATCCAGGGGTTGAGCGCAAGGGCCGCGCGCAGCCAGTCCTGAGCCTCATCCTCGCGCCCCAGCGCGATCAGCGTCAGGGCAAGGCCCGACAAC
>JABDPT010000023.1 GCA_013042605.1 Paracoccaceae bacterium | reverse complement strand
GTCCGGGGCACCCTATCACACCAGCTAGCCGGAAAGCCGAGAGGCCTTGCGTTCTGGTGGTTCGGAGAGACAAGACACCTCTCCAATCCGGCCGGAAGGGGCCCCCGCAATCGCGGGGCCCCTTTTGATTATTCCAGCACGTTAGCCCGCACCCGCCCGACCGCGCCGATCCGCGCGCAGGTTCGCGTAGAGCACATGATTTCGCCAGCGGCCGTTGATCTGAAGATAGCTTTGCGCCACGCCTTCATACTTGAACCCGCTTTTTTCCAGAAGCCCGCGCGATGCCGCGTTCTCCGACAGGCAGGCCGCCTGTATCCGCGACAGATCGAGCGTTTCGAACGCATAATGCACCACCCCGCCGATCGCCTCGCGCATATAACCGTGGCGGGCATGGGTTTCGCCGATCCAATAGCCCAAGGTCCCGCTTTGCGACGGGCCGCGCTGGATATTGTCGAGCGTGATCGCCCCCAAAAGCGTCTGATCGCTGCGCCGGAAGATGAAAAGCGGCACTGCCGTCCCGCCAGAGATCGAGCGTTGCGCCCAATAGACCCTGTTGGTGAAGGACTTGCGGCCCAGATGATCCGGCGACCAGGCGGGCTCCCACGGGACAAGAAAGTCGGCACTTTCGCTGCGCAGCGACGACCAGGCCCGGAAATCCGAATGGGCAGGCGGGCGCAAGGTCAGGCGGTCGGTTTCGATCCGAACCTTCCTGCGGCGCGCGATCATCAAGCGGCAAGCCGTTCGACAAGCGCCCCCGGGGCAGGTGCCGACCCGAGTGGGCCGTAAAGCGCCAAGGCCGCGCCCCCGGACCCGAGCCGCCCGGCAAAGTCGCGCACATCACCTGTGGTCACCGCGTCGATGCGTTCGATGGTTTCATCCAGCGACGGCACCCGTCCCCAGATCGCCACCAGCCGCGCGATGCGTTCGGCGCGGGACGAGGGCGATTCCAGCCCCATCAGCAATCCCGCCTTCATCTGCGCCCGCGCGCGCGCCACCTCTGCCGGCGTCATATCATCGGCAGACCGTTTGAGTTCGTCGATCGTGAGTTCGGCGAGATCCCCGATCTCATCCCGGCTTGTGCCAGCATAGACCGTCAACAGCCCGCTATCGGCATAAGCCCCGGCTTGCGCAAAGATCGTGTAGCAGAGGCCGCGCTTTTCGCGAATCTCCTGAAAGAGACGTGAGGACATGCCGCCGCCAAAGGCGCTGGCAAAGATCTGACCGGTATAAACATCCGGATCGCGATAGCCGGGGCTTTCGAACCCCAGCGCGAAATGAACCTGTTCAAGTGTTTTGGTCTCGCGTCGTTCGCGCCCCGAGAACTGCGCAGGCTCGGCCACACGCGCCTCACGCGCGGTCAGATGCCCGAAAATCCGCTCGGCCTCGGTGACGATGCTGTCGTGATCCACCGCCCCCGCCGCCGACAGAATCATCTGCCCCGGCGCATAGCGTTCCTCGACGAACTGGGCCAGATCATCGCGGGTAAAGCGGCTGACCCGTTCGCTTGGCCCAAGGATGGTGCGGCCCAGGGGCTGATCGGGATAAGCCGCCTCTTGCAGCCAGTCGAAGATGATATCGTCGGGCGTGTCATAAGCCTGCCCGATTTCCTGGAGGATCACGTGCCGCTCAACCTCGATCTCGGCGGGGTCGAAAACCGGGTTCAGCACGATATCCGAGATGACATCAAGCGCCAGCGGCACATCGTTTTCCAGCACCCGCGCAAAAAACGCCGTCATCTCGCGGCTGGTATAGGCGTTGATATAACCGCCCACATCCTCGATCGCCTCGGCAATCTCGATGGCCGACCGGCGTTCGGTTCCCTTGAAGGCCATGTGCTCGAGAAAATGCGCCACGCCGTTCTGTTCGGCCCGCTCGTGCCGCCCGCCTGCCGTGACCCAGATCCCGACAGAGGCCGATTTCAGCCCCGGCATATGCTCGGTCACGATCCGAAGCCCATTGGCCAGCGTGTGCATTTCGACGGTCACTTGGCGATCCGCTCCTCGATGAGGGTCTCGATCGCGGAAAGACTGTTGTCGATCCGCACAACCCGTTCATTACGCTCATAAAGGTCAGACATGCGGTTGGGAAGAGGGGGGCGAATTCCCGTCGCCGCCTCGACGGCATCGGGGAACTTGGCCGGGTGCGCCGTGGCCAGCGTGATCATCGGGGTTGCGGGGGCGGATTGCAGATGCCGCTCGGCCACATCAACCCCCACCGCCGAATGCGGGCACAAAAGCTCGCCCGTTGTGGCAAGCGCGCGGGTGATCGTCGCCGAGGTGCCTGCCTCATCGACCATCCCGCTGTCATAATCGGCGCGCAAGGCCGTCATT
The DNA here is from genome assembly GCA_013042605.1 of Paracoccaceae bacterium. Taxonomy (GTDB): domain Bacteria; phylum Pseudomonadota; class Alphaproteobacteria; order Rhodobacterales; family Rhodobacteraceae; genus JABDPT01. The sequence goes on along the minus strand of JABDPT010000023.1, from coordinate 19,709 downwards.
GCGTTCTCGGAGACACGGAACCCGCCGCTGGTCGCAAGCTCGTCCATGAGGCCGTTGACGGCCGAGCCGTCCCGGTCATGCGCCATGAAAAGCGCACGCTCGAAATTCGACGACACTTCGATATCCATTGACGGGCTGATCGACGCCCGAACACCTTGTTTCGTGTAATCGCCGCCGGCGATGCAGCGGTGCAGAATGTCGTTCTGGTTCGTCGCGATCACCAGCCGGTCAATGGGCAGGCCCATCTGCTTGGCGATGTACCCGGCGAAGATATCCCCGAAATTGCCAGTGGGCACGGTGAAGGACACCGGGCGGTGCGGCGCGCCAAGGCTGACGGCGGATGAGAAATAGTAAACCACCTGCGCCAGCACGCGCGCCCAGTTGATCGAGTTGACGCCAGCCAGCCCGACCCGGTCGCGAAAGGCAAAGTCGTTGAACATCGCTTTCACGAGCGCCTGACAATCGTCGAAATCGCCATCCACGGCCACGGCATGCACATTCGCCTCATCCGGCGTGGTCATCTGGCGCCGCTGCACCTCGGACACCCGGCCATGGGGGTATAGGATGAAGACATCCACCGACCCCAGCCCGCGAAACGCCTCGATCGCGGCGGACCCTGTATCACCCGAGGTCGCGCCGACGATCGTCACGCGACGGTTCGAGCGGGCCAGCGCGGTCTGAAACAGCTGACCGATCAGCTGCATTGCGAAGTCCTTGAACGCCAGCGTGGGCCCGTGGAAGAGCTCCAGCAGAAAATGGTTCGGCCCCATCTGCACCAGCGGCGCCCGCGCGGCGTGACCGAACCCGGCATAGGCGCGCGAGATGGCGGCGCGGAAATCATCGTCGGAAAACGAACGGGCCACGAAGGGGCGCATGACCCGGTATGCAACCTCTTCATAGGGCACTCCGGCCAGCGCCGCGATCTCGTCGGCGCTCATCCGCGGGATGTCTTGCGGAACATATAGCCCGCCATCACGCGCCAGCCCGGTCAGCATCGCCTCTTCGAAATCCAGCACCGGGGCCTGCCCCCGTGTTGATACATACTTCATGACCCTGCGCCCTTCACGCCCTGCCCTGCCTGATACGCCAGAGCAGAAATCCTGTCATCCCAATCCACACGGTCGCCAGGCCAAACCATGTCACCGCATATTCAAGGTGATTGTTCGGAATACCGGCGGTGTCCACCGGCAAGGGCGTCACGGCAGGTTCGGTTTCCGACGTGGTGCGCGCGACGATCAGAACCGGCTCGGCATTAAGTGCTTCGGCCAGCGTTGGCACGTCGCGCGCGAACCAGATGTTCGCGTTCAGGTCCGGCTCGGGCGTAAAGCCGTCGATCTCCTCTGGCCAGTGCAGGTTGCCGGTGATCGTGGCCTCGACCGCCGGACGCGCCGCCGCCTTGTCTTCGTCCGGCACGAACCCACGGTCGACCATCAGGACGCGGCCCTCCTCGGTCTCAAGTCGCGAAATGATGCGAAACCCCGCGCCTTCGCTGCGGGTCGAGACAAGCACATGCACCGCCTCTTCCGACAGCGTCCCCGTCGCCTGCACCGGCAAATACCTGTCTCTTTCGGGGTCCGGCTCCGCAGGTACCGCCACAGGGTCGGCCACGATCCGCGCTTCGATCTCGGCCAGAACGCTTTCTTTCCATTGCAAGCGCTGCACCTGCCACACCCCGAGCGAGATCAGGACAGCCGCCCCGACCACACCGATGACAAGGGGAACAATCGCGCGCCGCATGAGTTCAAGGCTCCGTTACAGTGAAAGGGCGCGGCTGTCGCCACGCCCCTGCTTCTTCTGGCTTCAAGTATCCCCGCCGGAGGCTCCCACCGCCGGCAAGATGGCTCAGATACCCCAGATGTAGACCGCCAGGAACAGGAAGAGCCAGACAACGTCAACGAAGTGCCAGTACCAGGCGGCCGCTTCGAAGCCGATGTGCTTTTCTGCCGTGAAATGTCCCGACCGCACCCGCAGATAGCAGACGAACAGGAAGATCGTCCCGATGATCACATGCATCCCGTGGAACCCGGTGGCCATGAAGAAGTTCGAGAAGAACTTGTCTCCGCCAAAGGTCCAGTCCTGCTCGACCAGCAGATAACGATATTCATAGGCCTGCAGCGCCGTAAAGGCGACGCCAAGGATCACACCGATCAAAAGGCCCCATTCGACATCCTTGCGGCTTTCGTTGTGCACAAGCGCGTGGTGCGCCCAGGTCACCGCACAGCCCGACAACAGCAGGATCAGCGTGTTGATCAGCGGCAGGTGAAACGGATCGACCTGATAGAATTCCGGCGGCACATAGGTCGACCCGACATATTGGTCCATCGGATAGATGGCGTGCTTGAAGAAGCTCCAGAACCACGCCGCGAAGAACATCACCTCGGACATGATGAACAGGATGAAGCCATAGCGCAGGCCTAGTCGCACCACCGGGGTGTGATCGCCGATCCGGCTTTCGGCCACGACGTCGGACCACCAAGCGAACATGACATAAAGCACGGCGGCAAAGCCGGCGAGGAACATCCACGGCCCGTTGCCATGCATCCAGATCACGGCACCAAAGAGCATCGTGAACGCACCGACCGCGGCGATGAATGGCCAGATTGAGGGGTTCAGGATGTGATAGTCGTGGTTTTTTTCGTGTGCCATGGGGCGTGTTCCTGGTTGAGGCTCAGTTCAGACCTGTGCGCGTTTGCGGCGAAAGGCTCGCCTGTTCTTCGGGTTCGGGCATGTCGGTGACATGAAACGTGTAAGACAGCGTGATGTGATTGGCGTATTTCGCCTCGCGGTCATTGACGATGTCGGGATCGACATAGAACGTCACGGGCATCAGCACGCGTTCGCCGGGTTGCAGGACCTGTAACTCGAAACAGAAGCAGTCGATCTTGTCGAAAAACGCACCGGTTGCATAGGGCGCCACGTTATAGCTGGCGGTCCCGGCAATGGGTTCGTCCGTAGGATTGTAGGCCTCGTAAAAGGCCAGTCCGGTTTCTCCGATGCGAATTTCCATCTCACGCTCGACGGGCTTGAATTCCCACGGCATGCCGCGCTCAAGCGAGGCGTCAAAGCGGATCTTTATGGTCTGGTCGAGGATTTCATCCGACCCCGCATCGGCAACGCCGGTCGCACCGCCATAACCGGTCACCCGGCAGAAAAGATCGTAAAGCGGCACCGACGCCCAGGCGAGCGAGCCCATGAACAACACCACGCCCAGTGTCTGAACCAACGTCTTGTTCTTGCCTTCGAGCTTGATCATTTATCCGCCTCGATCAATGCGGGCCGTACCACATGGTCGAACCCTTCGACCGGCCCAAGGTTCGTGACCTTGACCACGGTAAGCCCAAATACGACCGCGATAAAGCCGACAAGCACACCGGCAACGCCGACATTCCGCGACAGGCGGCGTTTGTGAATTTCATGGGTCGCGCGAATGGCCATCATGCAACCCCCGCCATGCGAAGCCCGGCATCGACCGCCAGGGCACCGAAATGCGCGAAGAGATAGAGAAGCGAGAAGCGGAAGAAATCCTTCTCAACGCGGAAATTATCGGCCTCCGCCATCACCTCGTCACGCCGCCAGATCGCATAGGCGCCCTTCAGGAACCAGGCGTTCAGCGCAATCGCCACGACAAGATAGGCAGGTCCGCCGATCGACGTGAACGCAAGCCCGATCGCCAAGGGGGCCAGTACCGCGGTGTATCCCAGGATATGCGCCCGGGTCACCTTGCGACCATGGGTCACCGTCAGCATCGGGATGCCCGCGTCGTCGTAATCCGACCGCATGAAAAGAGCCAGCGCCCAGAAATGCGGTGGCGTCCACATGAAGATCAACGTGAACATCAGCACCGCTTCAAGCGAGATCGATCCCGTTGCCGCCACCCAGCCGATCATCGGCGGAAACGCCCCGGCGGCCCCACCGATCACGATGTTCTGCGGCGTCCAGCGCTTGAGCCACATCGTGTAGACCACGGCATAAAAGAAGATGGTAAAGGCCAGCAAGGCCGCAGCAGCCAGATTGGTCGCCAGCGCCAGCATCACCACCGAAATGCCCGACAGAGCAACACCGATGGCCAATGCCTCGCCCGCGTCGACCTTGCCGGCGGGTACCGGGCGCTTCGACGTGCGCCGCATGACCGCATCGATATCCGCGTCCCACCACATGTTCAGCGCGCCCGAGGCCCCGGCCCCCACCGCGATGAACAGGATCGCGGTAAAGCCGACCATCGGATGCACCGCGACCGGCGCCACCAACAGGCCCACCATCGCCGTGAAGACGACAAGCGACATGACCCGCGGCTTCAGCAAGGCGAAATAGTCGCCGAACTGAGCCTCGTATTCGCGGTCGAACGTGCTGGTGTCGGTCATCAGACTGCCTTAGTCGGCCGATGCGACGTTTATGCGCGCCGGTTGACCCGCATATTCCTCGCCCGCGCGGTTCAGCCAGTCTTCGTACTGCTCCTGCGTCACGGCTTTGACGGTGATCGGCATATAGGCGTGGTCCTTGCCGCACAGCTCGGAACACTGGCCGAAATAGATGCCTTCCATGCCGGGATCGACCTCGAACCACAGTTCGGCCAGCCGGCCCGGGACGCCATCCTGCTTCACGCCAAAGGCCGGGATCGTCCAGGAATGGATCACATCCGCGCCGGTCACCTGCATCACGATCTTCTTGCCCGTGGGCACCACCACGGCCGTGTCGGTCGCCAGCAGGTATTCGTCGTCGTTATAGTCATATTCGGCAAGCTCTTCGCGGGCCAGCATGAAGCTGTCGAAGATGATGCCCTCGGCCGCGCCGTCTACGCCCGGCTCGACATATTCATAGCCCCAGTACCACTGGTACCCGGTGACCTTGATCGTCACGTCGCCCTCGGGGATTTCCTGCTGCTTGAACAGGACCGGAAGCGAAAACGCGCCAATGAAGACAAGAATCACGATCGGCACGATTGTCCATGCGACCTCAACCGGGGTGTGGTGCGTGAAGGTCGCCGGAGTGGGGTTCGAGCGGCTGTTGTAGCGCACGATAACGGCCACCAGGAGAGCCAGAACGAAAAGCGTGATGGCGATGATGATGACATTCAGCATGCCGTCCAGCCATTGCAGGTCACGGGCAAGCTCGGTCGCCGCAGGTTGAAACCCGGTGCCCCGTTCGACCGGAACCCCTATGGACTCAAGCCCGTCCACCGAGACCTGAGCCCAGGCCGCCACGGCGGTGAATGTAGTGAAAATCGCGGCCCCAAAGGCCGAAAGCAGTGTCTGAAGACGCATACCCGGTTCCTGTTTCTGGCTCGGCGGATTTTGCCCGCCTGTCGCTTGCCACAGACGATACTCTGACAAGACGTTGTTTTCGGCGCCGTAGAAAACATATTAGAGAGAACGCAACAAGCCAAACTTGCGCGGCAAAGAGCCGCTTTTGCATCCTTATGGCCCGCCCCGAAAGGCCCCAGAATGTCCGACACCACGCCGTTTCGCCCGTTCGAGACCCATCTCGACGAATCCCGCGCCCTTGCCAAACTGCGCGAAGCCGTTGCGGGCGGCGATGATGGAGAGCTTTTTATCGAACGCCGCCGCTCCGAAGCGCTGGTCTTCGATGACGGTCGCCTGAAGACCGCCAGCTATGACGCATCCGAAGGGTTCGGGCTTCGCGCGGTTCGTGGTGAAACCGCCGGATATGCCCATTCGACCCAGATCACCGAAGCCGCCCTCGCCCGCGCCGTGTCCACCGCGCGGCTGGCCGTGGGCGATGGCGGCGGCACGCTTGCCGCGGCCCCGGCAGAGACCAATCGCCGACTTTACACCGATGCTGACCCGATGGCGGATGCCGAGTTTGGCGTAAAGATCGACACATTGCGCGAAATCGACGACTTCGCGCGGTCACTCGACCCGCGCGTGGTTCAGGTGTCCGCGACGCTGGCCGCCTCAATCCAAGAGGTGGAGATTCTGCGCCCCGAGGGCCGACGCCTGCGTGATGTCCGCCCCATGACCCGCTTGAACGTCAGCGTCATCGTCGAAGAAAACGGCCGCCGCGAATCCGGTTCGGCGGGTGGTGGCGGACGGCTTGGCCTGACCGGTCTGATCGCCCCCGACAACTGGCAGGCAACAGCCCGCGAAGCGTTGCGCATCGCCCTTGTCAACCTCGGGTCGGTCCCGGCACCGGCGGGGGTGATGGACGTGGCCCTTGGCGCAGGCTGGCCCGGCATCCTGCTGCACGAGGCGGTGGGCCACGGGCTCGAAGGCGATTTCAACCGCAAGAAAACCTCGGCTTTCGCCGGTCTCATGGGCAAACGCGTGGCAGCGCCCGGCGTGACCGTGCTTGACGATGGTACGATTCCCGATCGCCGCGGCTCGATCACGTTTGACGACGAAGGCACGCCTTCGGGCAAGAACGTGCTGATCGAAGACGGTATTCTCGTGGGCTTCATGCAGGACCGCCAGAACGCCCGGCTGATGGGGGTCGAACCCACTGGCAACGGGCGGCGTGAAAGCTATGCCCATGCGCCGATGCCGCGCATGACCAACACCTATATGCTGGGCGGCGATGTCAGCCCCGGCGATATCGTGGCCGATGTGAAAGACGGCATCTATGCGGTCGGTTTCGGCGGCGGTCAGGTCGACATCACCAACGGCAAGTTCGTCTTTTCCTGCACCGAGGCTTACCGCGTCCAGAACGGCAAGGTCGGTGCTCCGGTCAAGGGCGCGACGCTCATCGGGGACGGGCCCACATCGCTCAAGCAGATCCGGGCCATCGGCAACGACATGGCGCTTGATCCTGGCATGGGCAATTGCGGCAAGGCCGGGCAATGGGTGCCCGTTGGCGTGGGCCAGCCGACACTTTTGATCGGCGGGCTGACCGTGGGCGGCTCGGCGGCGTGAGGTCATGGCGGCGCGTGCCCTCCTGATCGGGGTGGACCCGGATGAAGCCGCCACCCTTCGGTTTCGCGACAGAATCATCGCCGCCGGCATACCCCTGCTCTTGATACCGCTTCTCGCGATCGTTCTTGTTGCCGCCTTCCGACCGGCCGGAAACAGCGCCTGGGCCATCCTGCAACTGGTGGCCTTCAGCCTTAGCGTGACACTTCCGACATACCCTGTCGTAGTGCTCACCTCTTACTGGTTTTCCAAACGCGGCTTGATCGGTGCGCTGCCGTTTCTGGGCGCCGGGGCCGCCCTTGGCACCGTGGCCTCGAGCCTCCTTCTGCTACTTGTTTTCACCGAAGTGCCCGTGAAATGGGATGAGGCCCTGTTGACGCTGATGTCCTGGGCGGCGCTCAGCGCCGTTTATGCCGGTATCGCCTGGCTGTCCCTTCTCGTTCTGCGGATCGATCTTTATTTCGACCTGTCCGAAGACGGCGCAGATGGGGAAGCGCCCCGAAACCCACCAGGCGACAGCCCGTGACCGCGAACCGGATCTTCCGCGTGGCCCGCGAACAGGTGCGCGGGGTAACGTTCTGGTCCGTCTTGCTGACGGGATTGATCGCGTTTGTTCTGGTGCCCGGGGCGATGGCCCTTGTTGCGTGGCCCTTCGCCCATAACCTGAACTTCGCGCATGTCGTGATTTTCTCTGCCTATTTCGTTGCGGGAACTCTGCCGATATCGCTGCTTTTGCTGTGGCTGGCCGCGCGGCGCGGCTGGATCGGCCCCGCCACCCTGATCGGTGGGGGCGGGTTTGAGGCGGCGGTGATCGGCGTCGGTCTGGCGTATTTCGCCCTGGGACCGGGAAGCTTTGAAAGCGTTCTGAAGGTCGCCCTCCTCTTTTTCGCGGCGGGCGGTATTTACGGCGGCATCACATGGGCAACGCTGCGGCTGCTGCGCCCCGATGCCTTTCGAAGCGGCACGCCTCCCCCAAAATAGCGAGGGCTCTGACCCGTTTCCCTTAACCCGCAATTAACCGATTCGACTCCATACAGAGCGGGCAAGCAGACGGAGGCAGGATGGCCAAGGTAATAATCCCTTCCCCACCCCCCCCTCACCCCACCCCTCACTGAGGAAGTGCAACTGTCGTGGCTCCGTCTCTTGCGCTCTCGCCGCGTGGGCATCAGCACCTTTTTTCGCCTTATGGCCGAACATGACGGTGCCGAAGCCGCGCTTGAGGTTTTGCCCGATATCGCGAAGGCATCGGGCGTGTCCGACTACACCCCCGCCAGTCGCGAGGCCGCCGAACGCGAACTTGCCGCCGGGCACCGCGCCGGGGCCCGCCTTCTCGCCTTCGGCAGCGGCGATTATCCCACCGCGCTCATGGATATCCCCGATCCGCCACCTCTTCTCTGGGTAATTGGCGACCCCGCGCTTTTCGACCGGCCCATGGTGGCCCTTGTGGGCGCGCGCAACGCCTCAAGCCTTGGCACGCGCATGGCGCGCAAGATCGCGGGCGACCTTGGCGCGGATGGCCATGTGATCGTTTCCGGCCTTGCACGCGGCATCGATACCGCCGCCCATCTGGCAAGCGTCGATACCGGCACCATTGCCGTGATGGCGGGCGGGGTTGACGTGATCTACCCGGCCGAAAACGCGAGCCTCGCCCAGGAAATCGGCGACAAGGGCCTGCTTTTGAGCGAAGGGCCGATGCATATGCACCCTCAAGCCCGCCACTTTCCCGCACGCAATCGCCTTATCTCGGGTCTGGCCCGTGCGGTCGTGATCGTCGAAGCCGCCGCAAAGTCAGGCAGCCTGATCACCGCGCGCAACGCCCTCGATCAGGGGCGCGATGTCTTTGCCGTGCCCGGCCACCCCTTCGATGCCCGTGCGGCGGGGTGCAACATGCTGATCCGGGATGGCGCGATCCTGGTGCGCGGCGCGCGCGATGTGGTCGAGGCGATTGTCGCGCCCGAACCCGCAACACCCGCGCCGGCTGTCGAAGCGCCCTCCGCGAAGGAACCCCGAAGCCTGCAGGAAACCGCCGCGCTGCACCGCGAAATCCTGTCGCGACTTGGCCCCAGCCCGCTGGCGGAAGATCAGCTGATCCGCGACCTGTCGGTCAGCGCCGGACTTGTCGGGCCGGCCCTGTTGTCGCTTGAGCTTGATGGCAAGATCCGCCGCGCGCCCGGCGGCATGGTATCGCTCCCCGGCTGACATAATCAGCGCGGGCAAACGCGGCCCGGAGCCGGGGCATTTCTGCCGTCCTGCGCGGCCTTGGCCACGGCAGGCGTTGACATTCCGCACAGCCGCCCCACATCTTGCGCCGCCATAACACGTGGCCGTACCGGAAGGGATTTTCATGCCAGTTGTCGTTGTCGAGTCACCTGCCAAGGCCAAGACAATCAACAAATATCTCGGATCCGATTACACCGTTCTGGCATCCTACGGCCATGTCCGCGACCTTCCTCCGAAAGACGGATCCGTCGATCCCGAGCACGGATTCGACATGAAATGGGAGATCGCGAGCGACAGTAAAAAGCATGTCAAAGCCATCGCCGACGCGCTCAAGGAAGACGGCGAACTCATTCTCGCGACCGACCCCGACCGCGAGGGCGAGGCGATCAGCTGGCATCTTGAAGAAGCGCTTCGCAACCGCAAGGCCATCAAGAGCGACACACCCGTGAGCCGGGTGGTTTTCAACGCCATTACCAAGTCTGCCGTGACCGAGGCGATGAAGGCGCCGCGCCAGGTCGATATGGAATTGGTGGAGGCCTACCTCGCCCGGCGCGCGCTTGATTATCTCGTCGGTTTCAACCTCAGCCCCGTTCTCTGGCGCAAACTTCCCGGCGCCAAATCCGCGGGCCGTGTGCAATCTGTCTGCCTGCGTCTGATCGTCGAGCGCGAGATGGAGATCGAAGCGTTCCGCGCCCAGGAATACTGGACCGTGAAGGCCGAGCTTGCGACCCCGCGCGGCCAGACCTTCGAGGCGCGGCTGACGGTTCTGGGCGGCAAGAAGCTCGACAAGTTCGACATCCCCACCGACACCGCCGCTGAACTGGCGGTTCAGGCGATCACCTCGCGCGATCTGACAGTCAAATCGGTTGAGGCAAAACCTGCAAACCGCAACCCGTCGGCCCCGTTCATGACATCCACCCTGCAACAGGAAGCCAGCCGCAAATTCGGCTTTGGCGCGCGTCAGACAATGCAGGTCGCCCAGCGCCTCTATGAGGCCGGGCACATCACCTATATGCGAACCGACGGCATCGACATGGCACCCGAGGCGGTGATGGCCGCGCGCGATGCGATCAAAGACCGTTACGGCGCCGAATACCTGCCTGACAGCCCGCGGATGTATAAAAACAAGGCCAAGAACGCGCAGGAGGCGCATGAATGTATCCGGCCCACGGATATGGCCGCCGACGCGGCCGCGCTGAAACTTTCCGACCCCGACCAGCGCAAACTCTATGACCTGATCTGGAAGCGCACGCTTGCCAGCCAGATGGCGGCCGCCCGGCTTGAGCGCACGACCGTCGATGTGGCCAGTGCCGACAGCCAGGTCGAGTTGCGCGCCACCGGTCAGGTGGTTCTCTTTGACGGGTTCATCCGTGTTTACGAGGAAGGCCGCGACGACACGGTCGTGGATGACGACGACAAGCGCCTGCCACAGATCATGCAGGGTGAGGCGGCGACCAAGAAAAGCGTCACCCCCGAACAGCATTTCACCCAACCGCCGCCACGTTATACCGAGGCGACGCTGGTCAAGCGGATGGAAGAGCTGGGCATCGGTCGCCCCTCGACCTATGCCAGCATCGTCACCACGATCCAGGATCGGGAATACGTCCGGAAGGAAAAGAACCGGCTTTATCCCGAAGACAAGGGCCGGCTCGTAATCGCGTTTCTGGAGAATTACTTCCGCAAATACGTAGGGTATGAATTTACCGCCAATCTTGAAGACGAGCTTGACGACATCACCGCCGGTGAGCGCGACTATAAAGATGTGCTCGACCGGTTCTGGCGCGATTTCACCGCCGCGCTGGCCGAAACGTCAGAGCTGCGCATCACGGATGTGCTCGAAAAAATCAACGAGGTGCTGGAACCTCATCTTTTCCCGCCCACTGCCGACGGCGGCGACCCGCGGCTTTGTCCCAATTGCGGCGCCGGGCGCCTGTCAATGCGCACCGCGCGTTCGGGCGGCGCCTTCATCGGATGTTCGAACTATCCCGAATGCCGATATACCCGCCCCTTCGGCCCCCCGGGCATGGAAGAGGCGAGCGGCATTCCCCCCGAAGGCAAGCTTCTGGGCGAAGATCAGGGCGACAAGATCTGGGTCCACAAGGGCCGCTTCGGGCCTTATGTCCAGCGTGGCGAGGTCACCGAGGACAACAAGAAACCCCTGCGCCAGTCGATCCCTAAGGAATGGGTGCCGGAAGAGCTTGATCTAGAGGGGGCCGTGCGCCTTCTTTCGCTGCCTCGCGCAATCGGCCCGCATCCCGAAGACGGCGTAATGGTCTGGGCCAACATCGGTCGCTATGGCCCCTATATCAAACACGCCGAAAGCACGAGCGAACGGGGCGGCACCAATGCCAATCTCGAAAACCTCGAAGAGGTGTTCACCGTCGGCATGAACCGCGCGGTACAGCTTCTGGCCGAAAAGGTCGCCGCGCGCGGCGGGCGGGGCCGGGCGGCCAAGACCCTGCGGTCGCTTGGCGAACATCCGCAGGAAGGCGGGCCCATCGACATCATGGATGGCAAGTACGGGCCATACGTGAAGTGGGAAAAGGTCAACGCAACCCTGCCCAAGGATACCGATCCCGAGGCGGTGAATATCGACATGGCGCTTGAGCTGATTGCCGAAAAGGCCGCCAAGAAGGGCGGCGGGCGCAAGCGGACGACCGCCAAGAAGAAACCGGCGGCGAAGAAGAAAAAGGCAAGTTAGCGCTGGGTCTGGCATAGTGGTCACAGGATTCTCTTGCCAGGGATCACGAAATGCGCCTCTTTCTCGGACTTCTCGTTCTGGTCGTCGCGGCCGCCTTGGCCGTTGGGGTCTATCTTTTCCGCCCGCTCGGCCCGCCCGATGCCGATACGCCACCCGAACTTCTCACGCTGTCGGCCTATGCGCAGCACAGCTATTCCCGAACCGTCCCCGGCACCCCGCAGGACCTGCGTGCCTGGATGGAAGACAACAGCCTGCTCGATTACCTCACCGCGACCGAGACCGTGCCTGCGGTCTCGGGCAACGAACCGATCGAAGGCGACTGGGACAATCCGGGCGCGAAACGGCGTGTTCTTCTGGCAAGCGGCGAATATGCGGTTGAACGCGTGCTGCTGAACACGACCGAGGCCTTCGAATATCAGGTCTGGAACTTCACCACCCCAACGGCCCGCCTTGTCGATCACGCTTACGCCGTGCAGACCTTCCGCCCCGTCGACGGCGGCACAAAAATGACCTGGACCTATCACATGACCCCGAAGATCGGTCTTCTGAAGGGCATGATCGGCGATTTCCTGACCAATGATTTCGGCCCGTTCATGGAACAGGGCATGAACGCAATGCTCGACGATTACGAGGCGCGCCGATAGCGATGCCGCAGCGCGGCGATTGACTTCCACCTGACCCCACGGCACAAGCATGCCCATCACCGGATCAGGGGAGAATGCCAGAATGCAAAAGGTCTATGGCTCGGCGGAAGAGGCCCTTGAAGGGCTTTTGTTCGACGGCATGTTCATCGCGGCGGGGGGCTTTGGCCTGTGCGGCATTCCCGAACTTCTTCTCAAGGCCATCGAAAAGGCCGGCACCAAGGACCTGACCTTCGCGTCCAACAATGCGGGCGTTGATGATTTCGGCATCGGCATCCTGTTGCAGACCCGGCAGGTGAAAAAGATGATCTCGTCCTATGTCGGAGAGAACGCCGAATTCATGCGACAGTATCTTTCGGGCGAGTTGGAGCTTGAGTTCAACCCGCAAGGTACGCTGGCCGAACGCATGCGCGCCGGCGGCTGTGGCATCCCGGGATTTTACACCAAGACCGGCGTCGGCACGGTGATCGCCGAGGGCAAGGAACACAAAGACTTCGACGGCGAAACCTATATCCTCGAACGCGGGATCGTGGCCGACCTTGCCATCGTCAAGGCGTGGAAGGCCGACGATACCGGCAACCTTGTCTTCCGCAAGACCGCCCGCAACTTCAACCCGCCTGCCGCCATGTGCGGAAAAGTCTGCGTCGCCGAGGTGGAAGAGATCGTGCCGCGCGGGTCGCTTGACCCGGATGGTATCCACCTCCCGGGCGTCTATGTGCATCGCCTGATCCAAGGCGAACATGAAAAACGCATTGAACAGCGCACGACACGCAAGCGGGAGGAAGCCTGATGCCTTGGGACCGGAACCAGATGGCCGAGCGTGCCGCGCAAGAGCTTGAAGACGGCATGTATGTGAACCTCGGCATTGGCATCCCGACGCTGGTGTCGAACTTCGTCGGCGACAAGGACATTACCCTGCAATCCGAAAACGGGATGCTGGGGATGGGCCCCTTCCCGTTCGAGGGCGACGAAGACGCCGACCTCATCACCGCAGGCAAACAGACCATCACCGAACTTAGCCGCACATCCTATTTCGACAGTGCGCAATCCTTCGGCATGATCCGCGGCGGAAAGATCGCGGCCGCGATCCTTGGTGCGATGGAGGTATCGGAGAAGGGCGACCTCGCGAACTGGATGATCCCGGGGAAACTCGTGAAGGGCATGGGCGGGGCGATGGACCTTGTCGCGGGCGTAGGCCGCGTGATCGTGGTCATGGATCACACCAACAAGCATGGCGAAAGCAAAGTGCTGAAGGAATGCACCCTGCCACTCACCGGCAAGGGTGTCGTCGATCTGATCATTACCAATCTCGGTGTCCTGGAAGTGGGACACAAGGGCCTCCACATCCTGGAAACCGCGCCGGACGTCAGCCGCGACGACATCCGCGCGGCAACCGAGGCGACGATTGTCTGAGTTCGAAATCGTTCGTGAGGTCAACGGACCGAAGGGGCGCTATGCTATCCGCCATGACGGGATGGAAGCGGAACTGACCTACTCCATCGCCTCGCCGCAGACGGTCATCGCCGATCACACCGGTGTGCCGGACGGCATGCGCAACTCGGGCGCGGGGCGTGCCCTCGTGGCCCGTCTTGTCGAGGATGCGCGCGCCGAAGGGTTTCGCATCGTCCCGCTTTGCCCCTTCGTGAATGCCGAACGCCGCCGCCATCCCGAATGGGCGGATGCGTTCAACGTCTGAACGCTGCCCTGTCGGAATGGTGCGATTGCCTTCATAATACTGCCCAAATCCTTTTATACCCGTTCGGGCAATGATAATGAGCAGTACCGACCCAATGCCCCAAACGCCCGATCCCCGGACGCGCGACCGCGCCCGGCGCGACGTGCTTGTGCTGGGCGGACTTTTCGGGCTCATGGTGCTGGGTCTGGTTGGCTTGGCCGCCGCGACCGGATGGGAAGAAACGCTTGAGGGTATATCCCAGCTCACATCGGGCGAGATTGCCATCTTGCTGGCGCTCAGCCTGATCAATTACGGGTTTCGCGGGTTGCGCTGGCATCTTTTCGCGGGCCGGCTGGGGCTTGCGACAGGGCTGATGCAGAATTTGCGCCACTTCATCGGCGGATTTGCGATGTCGGCCACGCCCGGTCGTGTGGGCGAACTTGTCCGCATGCGCTGGCTGCGGCGCGAAACCGGCTGGCCGTTCGAACGCACCGCGCCGCTGGTGTTGGTGGATCGCGCGTCCGATCTGGTGGCGATGGCATTGATCCTGGCGCTGGCACTCGCGCTGTCGACTGGCGGCATCGCGGGGGCCGTTCCGGTCGTGGTGCTGGCATTGGTTGCGGCCTATGTCGCGACGCATCCGTCGCTCATGCGGGGACTCGCCACATTGGGATACCGAACCTTCGGCATCCTGCCCCGACTGTTCGCCCGCATCCGCAGTGCCGCACGCTCGCTGGGGCAGTTTCGCGGGCCGCTTGTCATCACGTTCGCCGCCGTTCTCGGTTTCACCGGCTGGCTGGCCGAAGGCTATGCCTTCCATCTGCTTCTCGTCTGGATGGGGCATGATATCGGTTTCTGGTCCGCCGTCGCGATCTTCGTCTTTGCCACGCTTGCGGGAGGCCTCACAGGCGCGCCTGGCGGAATTGGCGGGGCCGAGGCGGTAATGATCGCCCTGTTGTCGCTTGAAGGCGTGCCTCTCGAAGTATCGATCCCCGCCACGCTGATCATCCGGGTCACCACTTTGTGGTTCGCCATTCTTCTTGGGCTGGTGGTCTTCCCGCTGGCCGAACGCTCTTCATTAAAGGCATCTCATGCGCAGTAAACCGATCACCTATACGGGTTGGGGCCGCGTCGCTATCGCGACCAGCGACGTCTACCGCCCCGAACGCCAAACCGCGCTTGCCGCCCTCGTGGCTGACCGCCCGGGCCCCGCGTTGGGTGGGCTGCGGTCCTACGGCGACGCGTGCCTAAACGATGAGGGCACCGCCATCGACATGACCCGCCTTGACCGGGTGCAGTCTTTCGACCCCGAGACCGGGCGCATCACCGTGGAGGGCGGCGTGCGCCTTGGCGATCTAAGCCGCTGGCTTGCGCCGCGCGGCTGGCTGCCCGCGGTCATGCCGGGTACCGGCTTTGCAACGGTTGGTGGCGCGATTGCCAATGATGTCCACGGCAAGAACCACCATAACGCGGGCAGTTTCGGCCAGCATGTGCTCGAGATGGACGTGATCACGCCCAAGGGTGCGAAAACCACCGGCCCGGACAAACTTCCAGAGCTTTTCAAGGCAACCGTCGGTGGGATGGGTCAGACCGGTGTGATCGCACGCGCCACGCTGCAACTCAAAGCGGTCAAGGGCGACGTGATGATGGTGACCGAACGCCGCGTCGCCAACTGGGACGAACATATCGCCCTGCTCGATGCCTCGCAGGCAACTTATACCGTTGGCTGGATCGACGCCACCGCGACGGGGGCAAGCCTTGGCCGTGGCATCCTTGAAGAGGCGGAAACCGGCGCGGGTCTTGTCCCGCCGGCGAAAAAGGCGCGCCGTGTGCCGTTCGATGCGCCCGGCTTTGCCCTGTCGCCCCCGGTCGTGCGCCTTTTCAATGCCACCTATTGGCGCCGTGTACCGGCCCGCGGGCGCACCGTGGTCAAGCCGATCACGGATTTCTTCTTCCCGCTCGACAAGATCCACGACTGGAACCGCCTCTACGGTAAAGACGGGTTTCATCAGTTTCAATGCGTGGTCCCGCTTTCGGAAGCGGACGCCTTGCGCGAAATGCTCGAAAAGATCGCCAAGGCCGGGTCCGCGTCGCCCCTTGCCGTGCTCAAGCGCATGGGACCGGGGCGCGGAGGCATGATGTCGTTCCCGATGGAAGGTTACACGCTGGCGGTGGACATGCCCGCAGCCGCCGCACCCACGCCGGGCGTGATGGGCGAACTTATGGCAATGACCCGCATGGCGAATGGGCGGATCTATCTTGCGAAGGATGCGCTCTCGGATGGCGAGTTCATCAGGGCCATGTATCCCGACCACGCAAAATGGGCCCGGATCATCGCCAAGCATGACCCTGACGGGGTGATGCAAACCGATTTGATACGCCGTCTCGGGCTGAGGAGCTTCTCATGAGTGAAACATGGCTGATCCTCGGCGCCAGCTCGGCCATGGGCCGCGCGCTGGCCCGCTCCGTCTCGGAAGGCGGGGCGAGTGTTCTTCTCGCGGGCCGCGACCTTGATGATCTTCGGACCCACGCCGCCGATTGCACGGTGCGCGGCGCGCCCATCGCCGAAGTGATTGCTTTCGATGCGCGCGATCCTTCGGGCTTTAACAAGATCGTGACCCGGGCCAAGGCCACAGACGGCACCCTCAACATCGCCTGTTTCGTCGGCTCCATGCCACCACAAGAGGCGATCGACGCAGACCCCGGCCTAATCGACGGCACCGTCACCGACAGTTTCAGCGGCCCAGCCCAACTGATCCAGATGCTCGCACCGATCCTTGAAGACCGGGGAAGCGGCACCGTTGTAGGCGTCGGGTCCGTCGCGGGCGACCGGGGCCGCATCGGGAACTATGTTTATGGCGCCGCCAAAGCCGGGTTCCACACCTATCTTTCTGGCCTGCGCAACCGCCTGACGCGCGCCGGCGCACATGTGGTGACGGTCAAACCCGGCTTCGTCGATACCGCGATGACCTGGGGGATCGAAGGTATGTTCCTTGTCGCCCCGCCCGAAAAGGTCGCGCAAGACATCCTGCGCGCCGTCAAAAAGCGGCGCAATGTGATCTATACGCCGTTCTTCTGGCGCTACATCATGCTGATCATCCGCCACATCCCCGAAGCGATCTTCAAGAAAATGTCGATCTGAACGGCAATCCGGGCTGTACGATTCGTCAGCCCGGCGATTCTTTTGGCGTTATCGAATTCATTTTCGCCAAGGCTGCCGAGATAAGGCGCCCCTACCCATGTATTTCTGTGCAATTCCAGAAACAAACTTGGCCTGCACTCGTAAATTGTTCGTGGAATGACCGTAATTTCGGTGCTTTTTACGGCTGCGATCACCGAAAAGCAACCGAAGACACTTTTTTATTTGTTATTTTTCAATGCCTTATTCGAAATTGAGCTATTCTCACAGTTTTTTGCCAGAAAAGGCCCATCTGTGCCGAACCTTCGCCCGATTCCACTGGCTAATTAGCGTCATGCCAAGGCGGCAAACGGGTCGTGATGAGAATTACCCGGACTGACCTGCCCGGGTAAACGGAAACTGAGCGAAGACAAAACGGAGCAAGACAATGGAATTTTTCAAGCTTACTAAGCGTTTCAACGACGAAGAAGACGGCGCAGTCACGGTTGACTGGGTTGTGCTGACCGCAGCCATCGTTGGCCTCGGCGTTGCTGTGATCACCTCGGTCCGCAACGGTGTGACCAACCTGGGTGAGAACATCTCGGAGCGCGTTGAAGGCTACATCGAATAATCTGGCCAACCGCCAGATTGGGCGCGGGGCGCTGACGTCCCCCGCCAAAGCCTGAACACAGGCCGCATCCCATACGGGGTGCGGCCTTTTCCTTTGCAGTGGCCGTGGGCGAAACCGCCGAAAAGCAGTACGACCTTCGCGAAGAAGGTCGCCCTCGACGCCCGTGCAAAAGCATGAACGCAGGGTTTCGCCGTCAAAGACAATGGGCTGGCCATTTGCCTCTCACGCGCCAAAGACTCTGAATTTTCCGACCTCTGCCAAACTCTCGCCAGAATTGGTGGGCTTCATGCTGCCGTGCCACGGCGCAGCGAGTGCATGAAGAGTGAACATTCACAGAGACATGGCCTGGAGCAAGCGAACGCAACAGAGCGAATGAACGGAGCAAGATTATGGAATTTTTCAAACTGACTAAGCGCTTCAATGACGAAGAAGACGGCGCGGTTACGGTGGACTGGGTTGTGCTGACCGCAGCCATCGTTGGCCTCGGCGTTGCTGTTATCACCTCGGTCCGCAACGGTGTGACCAGCCTGGGTGCGAACATCTCGGAACGTGTTGAAGGCTACATCACCAACTAAGTCGTCTCTTGCTGCGGCCACGGTCGCAGCGCTTGAAATTCACGTCAGGCCGCTCCGTAAACGGGCGGCCTGATGTCCGTTGTTATGCGCGCGCGATCGATTGCTGCCAAATCATGCAAAATCCGGGCTGGTCCACGGGATAATCCCGATCTGTCCACGCTCTTGCCACATTTGCTTCCGATGGTGCGCGCTGAAAGTGCTTATGGGCTGGGGACAACGCCTCCTGCTCATGTGTTCGAAGTCGGAAAGGATTTGTCATGCGTTTGGTATTTGGGTTGGTCCTTCTCCTGGGGCTGGGGCTCGCGGGGTTCGCGGTTTACATGGCGCAGGATTATATCAACGCGCACGAGGTCGCCTTGGCCAAAGAGCGCAAGGCACGCCAATCGATCGTGCCGACCACAGATGTTTTCGTCAGCACGCAAGCCGTGCGGTATGGCGACCGTCTCAAAAAAGAATACGTCCGCGCGGTGCGCTGGCCTGTCGATGCGGTGCCGGAAGGCGCCTTTACCTCGCTTGAGGAACTCTTCCCCGAGAATGAGGACGAATTGCGCACCGTGTTGCGCGCCATGGAAAAAGACGAAGCGATTATGGCCGTCAAGGTGACGCGCCCGGGCGAAGATGCCGGCGTGTCGTCGAAACTGGCTCCGGGTATGCGGGCCTTCGCGCTGCGTGTCGATGTGGCTTCGGGTGTGTCGGGCTTCCTGCGCCCCGGTGACCGGGTCGATGTCTACTGGACCGGCCGCGGCGC
This sequence comes from Paracoccaceae bacterium, assembly GCA_013042605.1. Taxonomy (GTDB): domain Bacteria; phylum Pseudomonadota; class Alphaproteobacteria; order Rhodobacterales; family Rhodobacteraceae; genus JABDPT01. Next base: position 537 of record JABDPT010000023.1, on the reverse strand, counting down.
CACGGAGTCCGCCGGTTCGCGGGACTTCACCCGCCTGATCGAGGCGGGCGTCAAGCTGATCGCCGTCGACCAGTCGGCCGACCAGGATCGCAACAACCCGACCGTTGCCCGAACCGTAACGGTCGAAGCGACACCGGTTCAGGTCGCGTCCCTGGCACAGGCTCAGGCAACCGGCCGTCTGCAACTGTCGCTGGTTGGCGCACAGGATGACGACGTCGCCGCCGGATCGGTTCAGGTTGACCAGCGTCTGCTTCTGGGCATCGAAGAACAAGTGATCATCAAGAAGGAAGCCGAGGAGATCTGCACCGTGCGGACGCGTCGCGGCGCAGAGATCGTGGAAATCCCGATCCCCTGCACCAACTGATCCCTTCAACATCACACCGAAAGGCACTCCGGTTTCCGGGGTGCCTTTTTCGTTGCGCGACAGATGCCCGCTTTGGCCGGCCACCGGCACGAAATCAGCAGCTCGACTTCTGCAAATGCCATGAGAATTTAAGCGTATCCCGGCGGCGGCGCAGTCGCCACACGGGTCGCATG
>JABDPT010000019.1 GCA_013042605.1 Paracoccaceae bacterium | reverse complement strand
CCGCAACCAGCTCCGCCGCGTTCCAGTCGCGCCAAAGGAACGACAGCTGCGTCTCCGCAATCGCGGGGGCCGAGGCAAAGATCACGTCGAAATTGATACTGTCGGTCAGGAAGAACAGCGCAAAGATCCCCAGCGCGAAACCGAAATCCCCGACCCGGTTCACCACGAACGCCTTGATCGCGGCCCCGTTGGCACTCGGCTTGCGGGAATAGAACCCGATCAGGAGGTAAGACGCGAGGCCCACGCCTTCCCAGCCAAAGAACATCTGAACAAGGTTATCCGCCGTCACCATGGTCGCGGCGTGGATCAGCGCCGACACCGGTGTCGGGCCTTCCATCGCGTCCGGCAACCACGTGTGCAGGAACAACTGCGCCGATTTGCCCATCGCCCCCACGAAAAGCAGGAAGGCCACAAGTTCCGCCGCGTTCCAGTCGCGCCACAGGAAGCTCAGCTGCGTTTCCGCGATCTCGGGCGCGGCGGCGAAGATGTCGTCGAAATTGATCGAGTCGACGAGGAAGAAGAGCGCGAGGATCCCCAGCATAAAGCCGAAATCCCCGACCCGGTTCACGACAAACGCCTTGATCGCGGCTGCGTTCGCGGTGGGCTTGCGGTAATAGAACCCGATCAGAAGGTAGGATGCGACGCCCACACCTTCCCAGCCGAAGAACATCTGCACAAGGTTGTCGGCGGTCACCAGCATCAGCATCGCGAAGGTGAAGAACGACAGATAGGCGAAGAAGCGCGGCCGATAGACCTCGCCCTCGCGGAAATTGTCGTCATGCGCCATGTAGCCGAAGGAATAGAGGTGGACGAGCGCCGAAACGGTCGTGATCACGATCAGCATGATCGCCGTCAGCCGGTCCATCCGGATCGCCCAATCGGTCGCAAGACTGCCGCTTTCGATCCAGCGCAGGATCTGGATCTGCTCGGTCACGCCGTCAAAGGTCAGGAACACGATCCACGACAGGAAAGCCGACAGGAACAAAAGCCCGGTCGACACCCACAACGCGGCCTGTTCGCCGATGAACTTCCAGCCAAAGCCACAGATCAGCGCGCCGACGAGGGGGGCGAAGAGGATGATGGTTTCCATGGCCCCTTACCCCTTCATCACGTTGACGTCTTCGACGTCGATCGTGCCCCGATTGCGGAAGAAACAGACAAGGATGGCCAACCCGATAGCGGCCTCGGCCGCCGCCACGGTCAGGACGAACAGCGTGAACACCTGCCCCACCAGATCACCCAGGAAGCTCGAAAAAGCGACAAGGTTGATGTTGACCGCCAGCAGGATGAGTTCGATCGACATCAACAGGATGATGACGTTCTTGCGGTTCAGAAACAGCCCGAAGATGCCAATGACGAACAACGCCGCGGCGACTGTCAGATAGTGTTCCAGTCCGACCATGTCGGTCCCTCTTCTCGTGTTCGGGCGGTGACCCCGCCCTTTTTGTCTGTCCCGTCCCGGGCTCGCCCCGGGATCTCATTCGTTCAGCCGGGCCCCGGATCACGTCCGGGGCGTGGCCCCTATTTCCCGTCCCGGGCCTGACCCGGGACCTCACCCCAACTCACCCCAGCACAAAGGCCGTTTTGTCCCCGCGATGCTCCGGATAGAACGCCGCACAAGCACAGGTCTCATCCATACTCACCACCCGTTCGATATCGCGCCCGGTGCCCTCAAGCGCACGCCCCAAACGGTCAAAGGAAAAAAGCGCGGGGCTTGCGGCCACTTCGCGCTGGATGATCCGGGCCACGGCGTCGGTCCGGTCGAAATGCCGGTCGCGCACGCGTTCTTCATGGGCGCGGGTGCGCAAAAAAACACCGCTCGCGCAGTCCATCACCACGAAATCGGTGTAAACGCCTTCCTGGCTCCACCATTCGATGAAACTCACCCGGCCCGCGCCAAGGTCACGATGCGCCGTCTCGCCGCCATGCGAAACATAGATCGTGCGGTCGCAAGCCTCGGGCGACAGCGCCTGCGACGCGCCGGCCGCCAGACACAAGGCCAACGCAGCCAGAGAGGTTTGGACCGCCCCCCGCATCAAAGCCCCTGCCCCGGTTTCACGTCCTTCAGCTCCATCGCCTTGGCCGGATCGCGATACATCTGCGCCAGCACGTCCTGACGCTTCACATCCACCCGGTGGCGCAGGGTCAGCACGATCGCGCCCACCATCGCCACCAGCAGGATCAGCCCGGCCAGTTGGAAGAGCAGGATGTAATCATCGTAAAGCAAGAGCCCCAGCGCCCGCGTGTTTTCCACCTCGGCCGCGTCCGGGGCCACGGCAACCCGCAGGTTCGCGGCCTCATCCGCGAATTCCCAGACGCCGAAGGCGATGCCAAGCTGCATCAAAAGCACCACGCCGATAAGCAGCGCCAGCGGCAGATACCGCGCCATCTCGGCCTTCAATTCGGCGAAATCGACATCGAGCATCATCACGACGAACAGGAACAGCACTGCGACCGCGCCCACGTAGACGATGATCAGAAGCATCGCCACGAATTCGGCCCCCAAAAGCACGAAAAGCCCCGCAGACGACAGGAACGCCAAGATCAGCCAAAGCACCGAATGCACCGGGTTGCGCGAGATCACCGTGAAAAGCCCGCCGGTGATCGTCGAGAGCGCAAAAAGATAAAAGGCGAAATCCGCAACCGTCATTCTTCTGCCTCCTCCGGGCCGGCGTCGAGCACTTCGCGCGCCAGCTCCATCGATTTCGTCATCGCCGGAACCCCGGCGAACATCCCCGCCAGCCCGATCGTCTCGGCGATCTCCTGATGCGTGGCCCCCGCCTCGACCGCGTGGCGCACGGTGATGCGCACCTGCGCCTCGGCCTGCGCGCCCATGATGGTCAGTGACGAGAGGGTCAGCAAAAGCTTGGTCTTCGCGTCAAGACCTTCGGGGTTGAAGGTCTTGCCCATGAAGGTTTCCATCATGTCCGCGGGCATGGTGGGAAACAGCGCCTCGAACCCCTTGGGCGTGAAATGCTCCAGCGCCGGGTTCATGGCCTTGGCCCATTCCTGGCCCATGACCATCATCTCGGCGAAGGGGTTTTTCGGTGTTTCGTTCATCACAGCATCCCCAGACAGGAGTCTTCGAAAACTCCTGGGCAAAATCTTCGAAGATTTTTGCCTGTCTCACTCATCGGTACGGCGCATCGATCTCAAGGTTGCGGGCAATCTCGGCTTCCCAGCGCTCGCCGTTCTCCAAGAGCTTGGCCTTGTCGTAAAACAGCTCTTCGCGCGTCTCGGTCGCGAATTCGAAATTCGGCCCCTCGACGATGGCATCCACCGGACAGGCCTCCTGACAGAAGCCGCAATAGATGCATTTCGTCATATCGATGTCATAGCGCGTGGTGCGGCGGCTGCCGTCATCGCGCGGCTCGGCATCGATGGTGATCGCCTGCGCCGGACAGATCGCCTCGCACAGCTTGCAGGCGATGCAGCGTTCTTCCCCGTTGGGATAGCGGCGCAGCGCATGCTCGCCCCGGAACCGCGGGCTCAGCGGCCCCTTTTCATGCGGATAGTTCAGCGTGGCCTTGGGTGCGAAGAAATACTTCAGGCCAAGCCCGAAGCCTTTCACGAAGTCCGCCAGCAGGAAGTATTTGCCGGCTCTGTTCCAGTCGATCTGGGTCATTGCAGAAGCTCCTTGCAGCGGGCATGCCCGGTCTCATAGGCCTCACGCAGCGACGCGGCCAGCGTATCGCTTCCGGCCCGGGTCTTCAGCAGGCTTCGGATGGTCAGGCCTTCGGTCGCGATGCACCGGAAAGGTTGGGGCACGTCGGTGTCCAACGCGATGTCACCGCAATCAAGCAGGCCCATCGCCGCGGCATACCATTTCGAGCCCTCGATCAGATCGACCTCCGGTATCGACGAGAAATCCTCTGCGTCCCGGAACATCCATGCAAGGGCATCGGTCGAGGACGCGGATGCGAACAGGATCATCGCGTTAGCGTTTGCGCGCTCGCGCTTCGTGTCGGCAGGTGGCACGCCTGCGAAAGCATCCAGCATCCGGTGATCGGCGGTCCCGGGCAAAGCCTGCTCCCAGAGGGCAAGCCCGTCCGGGCAGGTGTCACGGGCCCGTTCCACCAGCGCATTCGCATGTGCCGAAACCGACATCGCGACCAAAATACCGGCGGAAGGCGCGAAGATTTCAACAGCCGCCACGATCACCCTCCAAACATCGAGCGCGCATAAAACCCGCCGAGCACTTCGAAATGCGCCATGAAGCTCACGAACACCACCCAGGCCAGCGAGAACGGCAGGAACACTTTCCAGCCGATGCGCATCAGCTGGTCATAGCGGTAGCGCGGCGTGATCGCCTTCACCATCGCGAAAAGGAAGAAGAAGAACGCCATCTTCGCGATCATCCACAGCGGGCTGTCGGGCAGGAACGGCACCGGCGACAGCCACCCGCCAAAGAAGAGCAGGCTCATCAGCGCGCACATCAGGAAGATGGCGATATATTCCCCGGCCATGAACAAGAGGAAGGGCGTCGACGAGTATTCGACCTGATACCCCGCCACAAGCTCCGATTCCGCTTCCGGGAGGTCGAAGGGCGGGCGGTTGGTCTCGGCCAGCGCCGAGATGAAGAACAGCGCCACCATCGGCAGATGCGGCAGCCAGTACCAGCCGAAGAACCCGTATCCGGTATCCTGCGCGGCCACGATCGCCCCGAAATTCAGCGAGCCCGTGGAAATGATCACCCCGATGATGATCAGACCGATCGAGACCTCATAAGAAATCATCTGCGCCGCCGACCGAAGCGAGCCCAGGAACGGGTATTTCGAGTTCGACGCCCAGCCGCCCATGATCACGCCGTAAACCTCAAGCGACGAGATGGCGAAGACATAAAGGATGGCCACGTTGATATCGGCCAGCACCCAGCCGTCATTGAACGGGATCACCGCCCAGGCAATCATCGCCAGCACGAAGGATATCATCGGCGCCAGCAGGAACACCGTCTTGTCGGCCCCCGCCGGAATGATGATTTCCTTGACCACGTATTTCAGCGCATCGGCCACCGTCTGCAAAAGGCCGAAGGCGCCCACGACATTCGGCCCGCGCCGCATCTGAACCGCAGCCCAGATCTTGCGGTCGCCATAGACAAGGAACAGCAGGCTGATCATCACGAATGCGATCACCATGAGGCACTGCGCCATGATGATCAGGGCGATACCCATCGGGGTTCCCAGAAACTCAGCCATGCGTTCTCATACCCTCGGTATTCCCAGTTCCCGGCAGGTCTCGGCCTGCGTTGCGGCGTCGATTGTACGCGCGCCCGCCGGAAGCGCCGATGACACGGTGTAAACCGCATCTGCGCGCCGGAGACCACCCTTTTCCTTAACAGTTGTGCGGACATGTCGCGCAAAACCGAAACCCTGGAAAACCGCCGCATCGGCAGCCGCGCAATCGGTATAGGCACGCAGGTCGTCGGCGGTGGCCGGTCCGCTCATCTCGACAGTGATCTGCAAGAGGTCCCCGGCCAGAAAACTGGCCATGCCGCCTTCATACCCCAACGCGCCCTCTGCCGCGGGTTCGGGTGGGGTGCAGGCGGTCAGGGCAGCGGTTGAAAAGGCCATCACCATTATCCGCGCCAGCATTCCTACTCCGCCGCAAGCGGCGCGTCGCGTCGCGCCTTGGCATTGGCGCTCAGTTCCGCCATCAGCGCCGAGGCGCGGCAGATCGGGTTGACGAGGAAATGGTCGGTCACGGCCGGGCTGAACGGCGCATCGCCCAATGTGCCTTGCGGCAAGGGCTGCATCTCGTTCTCGGGAACCCGATCGATCATCGCCAGATGCGGCACGTCTTCGATCAGCGCCCGGCGCAGGTCGGCCAGACTGTCCCATGGCTGCGTCGCACCCAGTTCCGCCGAAAGCGCCCGCAGGATGGCCCAGTTTTCCTTGGCATCCCCCGGCGGGAAGCCCGCGCGCAGGGCCAGCTGCGGCCGCCCTTCGATGTTCACGAAGAGCCCCTGTTCCTCGGTATAGGCCGCGCCCGGCAGGATCACATCCGCCCGATGCGCGCCCCGGTCGCCGTGGCTGCCCTGATAGATCACGAACGCACCCTCGGCGATCTCGATCTCGTCGGCGCCAAGGTTGTAAACCACGTCCGCCCCATCCAGCGCGGCACTCAGCCCGCCCTCGGTGACACAGCCCGCATCCATGGCCCCAACGCGGCCCGCCGCCGTGTGCAGGATCAGAAGGCCCGAAGCGGTGGACTCCGCAAGCGCCTGCGCTGCCGCCAGAACCGCCGCGCCATCCTCGCGCCGCAAGGCACCCTGTCCGACGATGATCAGGCTTGGCTTTTCGCGTACTTCCGAATGATCGCGCCCCAGAAGGTCGGTCAGAACCGCCGGGCTATTGCCGATATGCGCATAGTCATAGGTCAGATCGACTGCCTCGCCGACAACGCCGACATTGGCGCCCCGGCTCCACGCCTTGCGGATACGGGCGTTCAGCACCGGCGCCTCGGCGCGCGGGTTGGTCCCGATCAGCATGATCGCCTGGGCGTCGTCGATATCCTCGATCGACGCCGTGCCGGCATAGCCCGACCGGTTGCCCGCAGGAAGTGCCGCGCCATCGACCCGGCACTCGACCGCACCGCCCAGCCCTTCGACCATCTGGCGCAGGGACGCCGCGGCCTCCACCGGCACCAGATCACCGACCAGACCGGCGACCTTGGACGCGCCTTTCATGGCCTCTGCCGCCTTGGCCAACGCCTCGCCCCAGCCCGCCGGGCGCAGCTTTCCGTTCTCACGAATGTAAGGCTTATCAAGGCGTTGGCGGCGCAACCCGTCCCAGACAAAGCGCGACCGGTCGGCAAGCCATTCCTCGTTCACACCGTCATGGTTGCGCGGCAGGATCCGCATCACTTCGCGGCCCTTCGTGTCGACCCGGATGTTCGACCCAAGCGCATCCATCACGTCGATGGTTTCGGTCTTGGTCAGTTCCCAGGGCCGCGCAGTGAAGGCGTAAGGCTTCGACGTCAGCGCGCCCACGGGGCAAAGATCGATGATGTTGCCCTGCAATTCGCTGTCGAGCGTATTGCCCAGATAGCTCGTGATCTCGGCATCCTCGCCCCGACCCGTCTGGCCAAGTTCGGGCATGCCCGCGACCTCGGTGATGAAGCGCACACAGCGCGTGCAGGAGATACAGCGGGTCATCGCCGTGCCGACCAGCGGCCCAAGCTCAAGGTTGTCCACGGCACGCTTCGGTTCGCGGTACCGGCTGAAGTCCACACCGTAAGCCATTGCCTGGTCTTGCAAATCGCACTCACCGCCCTGATCGCAGATCGGGCAATCGAGTGGATGGTTGATCAGCAGAAACTCCATCACGCCCTCGCGGGCCTTCTTGACCATGGGCGAGTTCGTCTTGACCACCGGCGGCGCGCCTTCGGGACCGGGCCGCAGATCGCGCACCTGCATCGCGCAGGACGCGGCGGGCTTTGGCGGCCCGCCCACAACCTCGACAAGGCACATCCGGCAGTTCCCGGCAATCGACAGCCGTTCGTGATAGCAAAAGCGCGGAATCTCGATGCCCGCCTCCTCGCAGGCCTGGATCAGCGTCATCGCCGGATCCACCTCGATTTCCTTGTCGTCGATGATGATTTTTCGAAGGTCAGACATCAGTTCACTTTCAGAAAACGGCCCACCGTGGTTTCGGCCGCGATTTCGGCTTTGCCCACTGTACAGAAGGTTTTGGGATCATCGAATGCGACACCGCGCGCCTCGAGATAGGCTTTGGCCCGCGCCCGCACACGCGCCTTTTCGCCATCGTCGTCGAGAAAGGCTTCGATCTCGTCGTCGCTATAGCCAAGCTCGTGCGCCCGCGCCTGAAGGCTGCGCATGAAACTGATCGACCGCCAGAAACGCGGCTCGATCTGGGCGCAGTTGTCGCGCAGGAAATCGCCGATAGCGACCACCGTCAGCCCGTCATCGATCACCTTGTCGTCGGACAGCGCGATGCGCGCCTCGGCCATCGCCGTCCCGGCGCACATCATCGCCGCTCCTAGGATGAAAGCACGTCCAATCATTCCGCTGCCTCCTGCTCGCCGCGACGCATCCATTTGAAGTCATAGGCCACCTCTGACGGCCCGTTGTCCTGCAAATGGCGCATCTTGGCCTTGGCTTCCGTTATCGTGGGCGTATGCCCCGCCGCAATCGGCCAGATCGCGTAATTGGCCACACCTTGCGGCACGAACCATTCCGCGCGCCGGTTCAGAAACTTGCCGTGGATGGTCTTGTACACGAAGTCCGAAAGCGCCCTGTCGCTTTCCCAGACCGACAGCGTCACCGCCAGACAGTCCGGGTCGACCGGCCCGGGGCGTTCGACCACAAGATCGAGAAGCTTTGCAAGCGCACGATCCGATATGTCGGGCCGCGCGACGAACCCCGGCGACCGCGCCGCCACTGCGTTCACCTGATCGACATTGTTGACGAAGCCGGCCACCGCCGGGTCGCCCCACGGCGCTTTGAGGTAAGCCCAGTTCAAATGGGCGATATGTCCGCCCGGCTGGCTCACCCATCCACCTCGATCAGGTAGCTTCCGGTTTCCGAACCCTCAGCCATCTCGGCCCGACCCGCGGCACAGACATCTTCCTCGCCAATCCCCTCGACCAGCGAATGCTTGGCCAGAAACGCCTGCTGCATCTCGACCGCGCGCTCGGACGGGTCGATCATTTCCTCATGCGGGGCGTCGACGTTGAACCCGTCGGCGGCCAGCCGCTCCATCACCGTGGCGCTGGCCTTTTGCGCCTCGACCGGATTGACGCTGAGCGTCTTGCAGCTGCGCGCGACCTGCTGGGCAATGGTCAGCGCCACGATCGTCTCGACGAAATAGTCGGGCGCGGGGCGCAATTCGGGCGTTTCCGCCTCGGCCTCTGCTTCGGGGGCGGTTTCCTGTGAAAAGGACGGCGCCGCCGTAAGACAAAGCGCGCAGCAAATCGCGGTACTAAGTTTAATCATACTGAAAAAGGCCCTTTCATGGCCGCTGGTTACAAACACACATGGCGCAAACCGCCACGCTAAACGATATCAACGGCGCGCTATCAGCAATCATCGCCGTGCCTTTCGTGCGTTATTCCGCCGCCACAGCCGCCGACACGCGGCCTGTCTTCTGCGCCTTGATGCGGTCCTCGATCTCGTCCCGGAAATGCCGGATCAGCCCCTGAATGGGCCAGGCCGCCGCATCGCCAAGCGCACAGATCGTGTGCCCTTCGACCTGCTTGGTGACATCGAGAAGCATGTCGATCTCTTCGACCTCGGCCTCGCCCTTCACCAGCCGGTCCATGACCCGCATCATCCAGCCGGTGCCTTCGCGGCAAGGCGTGCACTGGCCACAGCTTTCATGCTTGTAGAATTTCGACAAACGCCAGATCGCCTTGATGATATCGGTGCTCTGATCCATCACGATCACCGCCGCCGTGCCAAGGCCCGACCGCTGCTCGCGCAGCCAGTCGAAATCCATGATCGCCTCTTCTTGCATGATCTTGCCGGGAAGGCACGGCACCGACGACCCGCCCGGGATCACCGCCTTAAGGTTGTCCCAGCCGCCGCGAATGCCGCCGCAGTGACGCTCGATCAGCTCCTCGAAGGAAATCGACATCGCCTCTTCGACAACGCAAGGATTGTTCACGTGACCCGAGATCGCGAAAAGCTTGGTGCCCGAATTGTTGGGGCGGCCAAAGCCCGAAAACCATTCCGGCCCGCGCCGCAGGATCGTCGGGACAACGGCGATGGATTCGACGTTGTTCACCGTGGTCGGACAGCCATAAAGCCCCGCCCCGGCCGGAAACGGCGGCTTCATCCGCGGCATGCCCTTCTTGCCCTCAAGACTTTCAAGCAACGCGGTTTCCTCACCGCAGATATAGGCCCCGGCCCCGTGATGCAGGTAAAGGTCGAAATCCCAACCCGACCCGCAGGCGTTCCTGCCGATCAGCCCGGCGTCATAGGCCTCGTCGATCGCGGCCTGAAGCGCCTCTTTCTCGCGGATATACTCACCGCGAATGTAAATGTAACAGGCATGCGCCTGCATCGCGAAACTGGCGATCAGGCAGCCCTCGACCAGCGTATGCGGGTCGTGGCGCATGATCTCGCGGTCCTTGCAGGTGCCAGGCTCGGATTCGTCGGCATTCACCACCAGGTAGGACGGGCGGCCATCGCTTTCCTTGGGCATGAAGCTCCACTTCAGACCGGTCGGAAAGCCCGCGCCGCCGCGCCCGCGCAAGCCGCTGGCCTTCATCTGATCGACGATCCAGTCGCGGCCCTTTTCAAGGATCCCCGCCGTGCCATCCCAATGGCCCCGCGCCCGCGCGCCTGCCAGCGTGCGGCCATGCATGCCGTAAAGGTTCGTGAATATCCGGTCTTCGTCTTTAAGCATCTTACCCTGCTATCCTTGCCCGCTTCGGGGCACCTAGTCCTGCTCGTCGCGGCGCTTGCGCCAGATCTGCCAGGTCACGAACAACGCCCAGGTGAACCCCGCCAGCGCGATCATGTCGAACAGGAAGACAAAGCGCGCTTCCCATCCCATCTGACCGCCCAGCCATTGCGCGGCCATCCACAGCAGCATCGTCATGGCAATCACAAGGGCCGCGATGCGGCCCTGGCGTGCGGTGTCACGATCGTGGTCGTTGCTCATCGTTTCGGTCCCGCTTCCGGCCACGACGCCCGGGGGCCTGCCGCAGCTTTCACGGGCGACGCGAACGTCGCCCCCACATCATAAGGCCGCAGCGTCTGGCTTACCCTGCGACCAATTTTCATCGACGGTTCCCTTCCGTCTCTGGCTGTCCGGGCCCCCGCCGAAGCGGGGACACCTGAAATCTTGCGCGCGTCAGTATACGTCGCCCTTGTCGACCTTCTTTGAAAAATCGGTCTCGCCACCGGCCGCCAGTGTGGCCGCCTGTTCGACCCAGTTGTCACGGCTCACCCGGCCCTTGAAGCCTTCAAGGTTGTCGTCAACCCAGGCCACCTCGTCCGCGGTCCAGCCAGCCACCTGGTCGTAATGGTAAAAGCCCATGCGGTTCAGCATCGCTTCCAGCTTGGGGCCGACACCCTTGATTTTCTTGAGATCGTCCGGGCCGCCTGCGCGCGCGGCCTCGAGCCGTGCCGGGCCATCGGTCGCCGCCGCTGGGGCGGTTGCGGGTTCAGGCGCCGGTGCGGGCTCGGGTGCCGGGGCCGGTTCTGGTGTCGCCGCAACCGGGGCTGGCTTTGGCTCCGGTGCCGGGGCGGGCGCCGGTGCCGGCTCTGGCGCGGCTGCCACCGGTGCCGCGGCGGTCGTCGCCGCAGGCGGTTCAACCGGGTTATGGAAGGCTCTGAGAAGAAAGATTGCGACGGCAACTGTCACCAGCAGCGCCAGAAACAGCGCGGGCGAGAACGTGAAGTTCCCAATCACCATCAGCGCTACAAACGCGGTGAAACCAATACCACCGGATATCGCGGCAACCAAAAGCATTGAGCTTTGAGTCTGTCTCGACATAGTCGTCTTCTCCCTGTCCGTCCGAGGTTTCAATGACCTCTCTATGTGCTTTTAACGCGTTGGGAGAACTCTGTCTCTCCCCCAGTTGCAAGGATTTTCGCCTGCGCAACCCATTCGTCCCGGCTGACCCGGCCTTTGAAGCCCTCAAGGTTTTCATCGACCCACGCAACCTCGCTTTCCGTCCAGCCCGCGATCTGGTCGAAATGATAGAATCCAAGGCTGTTGAGCAGCTTTTCAAGCTTCGGCCCGACCCCCTTGATCTTCTTGAGGTCATCGGCCCCGCCCTCGCGTGCGGTCTCAAGGGCGGCGGGGCGGTCCGGCGCGGTCTCGGGGGCCTCGGGCGCAACGCTCCCCTCGACCGGATGCCCGGCCTCTTCCGCCCTGTCGGGCTCGGGCGTCACGATGGGCTCGGGGTCCTGCGGCGGGGTCGCCGGGCGACGGCCCTTGCCCTGCCACGGTGCGATCAGCGGCACTTCGGTGCCATCGATCCGCTTGACCGTGTCGCCGATCTCGGTCGCCAGCGTGGCCGAGGCGTTCAGCGGCGCCCTGCCCGCCGCGTATTCGGTCAGGCTCGTCAGGCCGGACGCAGGCTCGGCCGCATAGCGCCCGGTCTGCGGGCCGGGCGTGGGCACCTTGCCCGCGGCCAGTTCGTCGATGATCTCGCCTAGGCGTTCAGCAGTCAGATCCTCATAATAATCCTTGCCGATCTGCGCCATGGGTGCGTTGGCGCAGGCCCCCAGACACTCCACCTCTTCCCACGAAAACTTGCCATCCGCCGACAGGGTATGCGGCTTGGGCGCGATCTTGTCCTTGCAGACGGCGACCAGATCCTCGGCCCCGCAGATCATGCAGGATGTTGTGCCGCAGACCTGAATATTCGCTACCGAACCAACAGGTTGCAGCTGGAACATGAAGTAGAACGACGCCACTTCCAGCGCCCGGATATAGGCCAGCCCCAGCATATCGGCGACGGTCTCGATCGCGGGCCGGGTCAACCACCCCTCCTGCTCCTGCGCGCGCCACAAAAGCGGGATAATCGCACTGGCCTGCCGCCCTTCTGGGTATTTGGTGATCTGCGCCTCGGCCCAGGCCTGATTGGCGGGCGTGAAGGCAAAGCTGTCGGGTTGGGTCGGGTGAAGGCGTCTGAGCATGGTTCAGTCTTCCGTATCGGTCACTCTGGGAGCCTTCGCCGAAGACTCGATGTATCGCCGCGTCATATGCAGGCCCCCGATTGAAGGATCAGGTCCGGCGGGATGACGCTTCGGTCATAAACCGCAGCCCCTTGATTGGCCAGCGAACTTCGCAGCGCGCGGATGTCCATCTCGCCAAATCCCTGCGCTTGTACATATGTCACGCCCTCGGCAAAGGACATGCGGCAGTCCTTCGCGGCGAAATGCGCAACCACCGCATCCACATTGAACTCGCCAAGCCGGCCCGTCGCCCGGCACGCGACCTCGGCCATGTTCTGCGACCCGTCGTCAAGGAATTCATCGCAGACAAAGATATGATCGTCCGCGGCAACCTCGAAGATCATGCCTTTTTCGGTGACCATCCCGGTCACCTCGGCGATGCCCGGCTGCAGGAAGGCGCCAAGGGGAAATTCGATGTCCAGCGCGAGCGCCGGGCTGGCGGCACATGCTGCGCAAAGCGCCACTCGGGTCGATGCGCGCCGGGTCACGCGGCCATCATCGAAAAGAAGGAAAGGCGCGAGTCAGTCCGGGATGTCCTCAAGCCCGATGAACATGCCTTCAAAACCAATTGCGAGATAGGCCCAGAACGGGACCAAGACGACGACAACGACCATTCCCGCGAGAATGCCGAACAGAACCCCCGCCCAGCCTGCGCGAAACCGCCGCGCCGTGAGTGCCGATACCGCAAGCGCAAGCACCGCAATGGCGAGAAACCCGTAATCAACGTCAAACACCGCATTCTCTACCGATCAATCTCTCCAAACACGACATCCATCGTCCCGATGATCGCCGCCACATCGGCCAGCTGATGCCCGACGGCGACATGATCCATCGCCTGCAAATGCAGGAAGCCCGGCGCGCGCAGCTTGGCGCGGTAGGGTTTGTTGGTCCCATCGGCCACCAGATACACCCCGAACTCGCCCTTGGGCGCCTCGA
>JABDPT010000018.1 GCA_013042605.1 Paracoccaceae bacterium | reverse complement strand
CGGTCGCCATGGCAGTATCCTTTCACCGACCGTATATAGGCCTTCCAGTGACTGGAAGGTCAAGGGCAGTGGCGGCTGTTTCGACCCGCGCCTGCGACCTGATGCGAATTCCACAGAAATCCGCATTCCGGCTTGATCAGGATCAACACCCCTCCTTGAAAACTAGCATACACATTCACTAATTCGCATATGAACCGCGTGCCACACTGGACGGGACGCGGGCGTGCTTGCTTATGAACTGGAGGATGACATGACCAATTACCCCCTGAACATGGATCTCAAACCCGAGGTCACCGCCTTTTTCGACCCGGCAACGAATACGATCAGCTATGTCGTGAAGGACCCCGCCTCAAATAGCTGTGCCGTGGTCGATTCGGTGATGGACATCGATTACGCCGCCGGGCGCATTACCTACGAGCATGCCGACGAAATCATCGATCACATCAAGAGAAACGATCTCAAGCTGGAATGGCTGATCGAGACCCATGTGCATGCCGACCACCTGTCGGCGGCCCCCTATATCCAGGAAAAACTGGGCGGCAAGATCGGGATCGGCGAGAATATCACCATCGTGCAGGACACGTTCGGCAAGGTCTTCAACGAAGGCACCGAGTTCCAGCGCGACGGCAGCCAGTTCGATGCGCTCTTCAAAGACGGCGACACCTATGAGGTCGGGTCGATGAAAGCCTTTGCTCTGCACACGCCGGGCCACACGCCCGCTTGCATGACCCACGTGATCGGCGACGCCACTTTTGTCGGTGACACGCTGTTCATGCCCGATGGCGGGTCGGCGCGCGCCGACTTCCCCGGCGGGGATGCGGGCGAGCTTTACGACTCGATCCAGCGCGTGCTGGCGCTGCCTGAAGAAATGCGCCTCTTCATGTGCCACGACTACGGACCCAACGGCCGCGATATCGAATGGGAGACCACCGTCGGCGACGAAAAGGCCCACAACATCCACGTCGGCAATGGCACCTCGAAGCAAGAATTCGTCGCCATGCGCGAGGCGCGGGATGCCACGCTTGATATGCCAACGCTGATCATTCCGTCGCTTCAGGTGAACATGCGCGCGGGCGAAGTGCCCTGCGATGCCGATGGAAACCCGATGCTGAAAGTGCCCGTCAACGTACTTTGATCGGCGAGGTCCGAGGAGAGAAGACCCATGGAAATCAAACCGATCACGGCCAAACTTTCAGTAAGCGGCCAGATCACGCCCGAGGATGTGAAAACGATCGCCGAACAGGGCTATCGCGCGATCATCTGCAACCGGCCGGATGGCGAAGGCGCCGATCAACCCACCTTCGAAGAGATCGAGGCCGCGGCGCGGGAGGTCGGGCTTGACGCGCGCTATATCCCCGTCGCCACCGGGCGCGTCACCGACGCGGACGCGGCGGCGTTTGGCGCGGCGCTTGATGAACTGCCCCGCCCGGTTCTGGGCTATTGCCGAAGCGGCATGCGGTCGGCCACGCTCTGGTCGCTGGCCAATGCCGACACGCTGGCCACGACCGACATCCTCGCCGCAACGAAGGCGGCTGGCTATGACATGGCCGGCGTCGTGCGCCGCATCGTTAATGGTGGCAAAACACCCACCGATCACGCCGACGCCAGCTTCGACGTGGTGATCGTCGGCGCGGGGGCCGCGGGCATTTCGGTGGCCGCCAGCCTCAAACAGCGCAAGCCGGGGCTTGAGGTCGCCCTCATCGACCCTGCCGACATCCACTATTACCAGCCGGGTTGGACGATGGTGGGCGGCGGCATCTTCGAGGCGCCGCAGACCGCCCGAACCATGGGGTCGCTGATCCCGCAGGGCGTGCATTGGATCAAGGCGGCCGTCGCGGCGTTCGAGCCAAAGGATAACGCGGTGATCCTCGATGGCTGTCGGGTCGTGCAATATGACCGGCTGATCGTCTGCCCCGGTCTCAAGCTTGACTGGCACAAGGTCGAGGGGCTCGTCGATACGCTGGGCAAGAACGGCGTGACGTCGAATTACCGCTATGACCTTGCACCCTACACGTGGGAGCTGGTGAGCAAGATGCGCGAAGGCCGCGCGATTTTCACCCAGCCGCCCATGCCCATCAAATGCGCGGGCGCGCCGCAAAAGGCGCTGTATCTCTCGGCCGACCACTGGTTCCGGCGCGGCGTGCTCAAGGACATCGATATTCAGTTCAACAATGCCGGTGGCGTGCTCTTCGGGGTGAAGGATTATGTGCCCGCGCTTGAAAGCTACATCCAGAAATACGGCGCCACCCTGAATTTCTTCCACAACCTCGTCGCGGTCGACGGGGCGGCGAAAAAGGCGTGGTTCGATGTGGCCAAGCCCGACACCCCGGTCGAACGCGTGGAAATGTCGTTTGACATGATGCATGTCTGCCCGCCGCAGACCGCGCCCGATTTCATCCGCGTCTCACCGCTGGCGGATGCGGCGGGTTGGGTCGACGTCGATCAGGCCACATTGCGCCACAAGACCTATGACAACATCTGGTCGCTGGGCGATGTGATGAACGCACCCAACGCGAAAACGGCGGCGGCGGCACGCATTCAAGCCCCTGTAGTGGCCGAAAACGTCATCGCTGACATTCGTGGCGGGTCGCCGCGCGCGCAATATGACGGCTATGGCTCGTGCCCGCTGACGGTGGAGCGCGGTAAGATCGTGCTGGCCGAGTTCGGCTATGGCGGCACGCTTCTTCCCAGCTTTCCGAAATGGATGATCGACGGCACGCAACCGTCGCGCGCGGCGTGGCTGTTGAAGGAAAAGATCCTGCCGCCGGTCTATTGGCAAGGCATGCTGCGCGGCCGCGAATGGATGGCGAAACCCGAAAAGGTCTCGGCCGGATAGGCCGGGACCACGCCCCGGACCGACGGATCCAGCGCCGTCCGGTCCGGGGCATTTAGAACCGAGCAGGCAATGACACGTCAAACCTTCAAACGCTATCTTCCGATCCTCGACTGGGGGCGCGGCTATGGCCGGGACGCATTGTCCAACGACCTGATCGCGGCTGTGATCGTGACGATCATGCTGATCCCGCAGTCGCTGGCCTACGCGCTTCTGGCCGGTCTGCCGCCCGAGGCCGGGCTTTATGCCTCGATCCTACCGATCATCCTTTACGCCGTTTTCGGCACCAGCCGCGCGCTTGCCGTGGGGCCCGTCGCCGTCGTGTCGCTGATGACAGCGGCGGCCATCGGTAACGTGGCCGACCAAGGAACGGCGGGCTATGCCATCGCCGCGCTGACGCTGGCCATGCTGTCGGGCGGGATACTGCTTTTGATGGGGGTGTTCCGGCTTGGGTTTCTCGCCAATTTCCTCTCGCACCCGGTGATCGCCGGGTTCATCACCGCCTCGGGCGTGATCATCGCGGCCAGTCAGTTGCGCCACATCCTTGGCGTCGACGCGCACGGGCACACCTTGGTCGAGATCGCCGCATCGCTCTGGGCGCGTCTGGGCGACACCAACCCGATCACGCTGACCATCGGGGCGCTGGCCACGGGGTTTTTGTTCTGGGTCCGCAAGGGGTTGAAGCCGCTCTTGCGCGGGCTGGGCATGGGCGCGCGCGCGGCCGATATCGCAACCAAGGCAGGCCCGGTCGCGGCGGTCGTGGCCACGACGCTTGCGGTCTGGGTGTTTGGGCTGGCCGACCAAGGCGTGGCCATCGTCGGCACGGTGCCGCAAAGCCTGCCACCGCTGACCCTGCCCTCGTTCGATGTCGGCCTGATCGAGGCATTGCTGATCCCGGCCCTGCTGATCTCGGTCATCGGGTTCGTTGAATCGATCTCGGTCGCCCAGACACTCGCCGCCAAGAAACGCCAGCGCATCGACCCCGATCAGGAGCTTATCGGCCTGGGCGCGGCCAACATGGGCGCGGCCTTCACCGGCGGCTATCCGGTGACGGGCGGTTTCGCGCGGTCGGTCGTAAACTTCGACGCCGGGGCGGAAACACCGGCTGCCGGCGCCTTTACCGCCATCGGGTTGGCCATAGCGGCCCTTGCGCTGACGCCGCTTGTTTTCTTTCTCCCCAAGGCGACGCTGGCGGCCACCATCATCGTCGCGGTCCTGTCACTGGTCGACTTCAGCATCCTCGGCAAGACCTGGCGTTATTCGAAGGCCGACTTCACGGCTGTGGCGGCGACGATCCTGCTGACGCTGGTCTTTGGAGTGGAAACCGGTGTCTCGGCTGGCGTGATCCTTTCGATCGGGCTCTTTCTCTACAAGACCTCGCGCCCGCATATCGCCGAGGTCGGGCTTGTCAAAGGCACCGAGCATTTCCGCAATATCCACCGGCACACCGTTGAAACACATCCCAGCCTGCTGACCATCCGCATCGACGAAAGCCTCTATTTCGCCAACGCGCGATACCTGGAGGATTACATCTATGACCGCGTGGTGGGCGATGAGGCGATCCGCGATGTGGTGCTCATGTGTTCGGCGGTCAATGAGATCGACATGAGCGCATTGGAATCGCTTGAGGCGATCATGGAGCGGCTCGATGGGCTTGGCATCCGCCTGCACCTGTCCGAGGTCAAAGGCCCGGTGATGGACAGGCTCGACAAGACCCATTTCCTGGGTGAACTGACGGGGCAGGTCTTCCTGTCGCAATACGTGGCCATGACGACGCTCGCCCCCGCACCTGACCCGAGCCCGATTGGCATTCAACCAGCCGCGCAATAACGGATGACTTGATTTAATCAATCGTTTGATTAATAGTGTCGGTATCAGGAGACCCAGATGCCGAACACGCCCGCCCCAACCGACACGACCGCTCCGACAGGCACCCGTGCCGCGCTTTTGGACGCGGGGTTGCATTTCTTCGGTCAAAAGGGGTTCGACGCGACCTCAACCCGCGAACTGGCCGACTTGGCTGACACCAACATCGCCTCGATCGCCTATCATTTCGGCGGGAAGGAAGGGCTTTTGATCGCTTGCGGAGAAGAGGTCGTGCGCCGCATGCAGCAAGTCATCGGTGCCCCGGAACCCGTCAAAGTCACCGACCCGGAAGAAGCGCGCGCGCATATCGACGGCATGGTGCGCGCGTTCACCCGGTTCTTCAGCGGCGGCCATGGTGCCGATGACATGGTTTCATTCATGCTGCGCGAGATCACGACCGGCGGCCCGGCCCTCGACGCGGTCTACAGTACGATGATCGAGCCCAAGCACAAAGAGATGTGCGCGCTCTGGGGCATCGCCACCGGACAAGACCCGGAAAGCGACGCCGTCAAGCTCGCGGTTTTTGCGTTTCTCGGGCAGGTCCTCTATTTCCGGATCGGGCGCGAGATCATTGGCCGTCGCATGGCGTGGGACATGAACCTTGACGATCATACCCCTGAAATCGCTGAGATACTTACCAAGAACCTTCACACCCTTTTGTCAGAAGGAGCCCGCACATGACCGGCCTCATCTGCACCATTCCGCTTATCTCCACCCTATTCACCGCCTGCGAAGAACCGCTTCCGTTCGCAAGCGGCTATGTCGAAGGCGAATACGTTCTGATCGCCCCGGTGGCCACGGCGCAGATCACGCATTTGCATGTCGCGCGCGGCGACCGGGTGTTGCAGGGCCAAACGCTGGTGGCGCTGGAATCGCGTGATGCCGTGATCGCGCTGTCACAGGCCGAGGCGGCGCTGGCACAGGCCGAAGCGAACCTTGCCAACCTCAAAGAGGGCGCGCGGCCTCAGGAAATCCGCGCCATCGAGGCCGCCCTGGCCTCGGCCCGCGCACAGGCTCTCGACACCGCGCGCACCGCCGAGAGGCAAAAGAGCCTCGCCGCACGTGGAACCACGACCGCGCAAGCGCTCGATGATGCCGTGACCGCCGCCGAGGTTGCCGCCGCCAAGGTCGCCGAGATCGAGGCGCAGCTTGAAGAGGCCCGCCTGCCCGCCCGCAAACAGGTCATCCGCGCGGCGCAGGCCAGCCTCGACGGGGCCCTCGCCGCGCGCGAGCAGGCCAAGTGGAACCTTGGCCAACGCAGGTTGAGCGCCCCCGCCCCCGGCACGATCTTCGACATCATCCGCACCGAGGGCGAGCTTGCGGGTCCGTCGGCCCCGGTTCTGTCGATGCTGCCCGATGGGGCGGTCAAGCTGCGGCTCTATGTGCCGCAATCATCGGTGTCGCTGATAGCGCCCGGAAGCCTGCTTTCGGTGCGCTGCGATGGCTGTGTCGAAGGTTTGCAAGCCACGGTCAGCTATGTCGCCGATGCCCCCGAATTCACACCGCCGGTGATCTATTCGCTCGAAAACCGCCAAAAGCTGGTCTTCCTGATCGAAGCGCAACCCATCGGCGACACAGCAACGCTCAAACCCGGACAGATCGTCGATGTCGTCCTGCCCGAGGCCGCGGGATGATCCCCGAACCCGCCATATCGGTGAAGGGTCTTACCAAACGCTATGGCGACAAGACCGTGGTCAACGACGTGTCGCTTGACGTGGCCGAGGGCGAGATTGCCGGGTTTCTGGGCCCCAACGGATCGGGCAAGACCACGACGATCCGCCTGATGTGCGGGCTTTTGACTCCGGATGCGGGGACCGGGCGCGTTCTGGGCCGTGACATCCTTCGGGAGGGGCGGGCCATCAAGCGCGAGGTCGGATATATGACCCAGAAATTCTCGCTCTATTCGGACCTGTCGATTGAAGAGAACCTGAACTTCGTCGCGGGGCTTTACGGGTTGCGCCCCGCACGGCGCTATGTCGCCGATACGCTTGAAGACCTTGGCCTGACCACCCGCCGTAATCAACTGGCCGGGTCGCTGTCGGGCGGCTGGAAACAGAGGCTTGCGCTGGCGGCCTGCATCATGCACCGCCCGCGTCTTTTGCTGCTCGATGAACCCACCGCCGGGGTCGACCCCAAGGCCCGGCGCGAGTTCTGGGATGAAATTCACGCCCGCGCCGCCGATGGCCTGACGGTGCTGGTCTCCACCCACTACATGGACGAGGCCGAGCGGTGCCACCGCATCAACTATATCTCATACGGGCACTTGGTGGCGCAGGGCACGGTTGCTGATGTCATCGAAGGTGCCGCCCTGACCACGCTGATCCTTGAGGGCGAGAATACGCCCAAGGCCGCGCAACTGCTGAGCGGCGCCGCCGGCGTCGAACAGGTGGCGCATTTCGGCAATACGCTGCACGTCGTCGGCCGCGATGCCACAGCGCTTCGCGCCACGACCGAGCGTGTGGCGGCCGAGACGGGGACAGCCTTGCGCAACAGCGACACCAGCCTTGAGGATGTGTTCATCCAGCTGATGGGTGCATCACAGGACAACATGCAATGACGCGGTTCTTTTCCTTCGGGCGGCTCTGGACCTTGCTGATCAAGGAAGTCATCCAGATGCGCCGGGACCGCATCACCTTTGCGATGATGCTTGGGGTGCCGTTGATGCAACTTCTGCTTTTCGGGTTCGCCATCAACAACGACCCCAAAGACCTGCCCGCCGCGCTTGTCGCGCCCACGCAGGACCGCTTCACGCGGGCGATGGTCACGGCGCTGGAACTGACCGGGTATTACCGGTTCGATCACACCGGCATCTCGGCGGCTGAAGCGGATGCGCTTATTACCCGGGGCGATGTGTCCTTCGTGGTTACGGTGCCGTCGGATTTCGGCCGCCGGATCGAGCGGGGCGATCATCCGACCATTCTGGTTGAAGCGGACGCAACCGACCCGTCCGTCGCGTCGGGGGCGATCTCGACGCTCAGCACCGTCGCGAGCGAGGCGTTCTTGCGCGAATTGGGGACCGAGGCCCAGACCGCGCGACAGGCCGAGACCCAGCTTCAGGTGGTCGTGCACCGCCGGTACAACCCGGAAAGCACGACGCAATACAACATCGTGCCCGGGCTGTTGGGTGTGATCCTTCAGATGACCATGGTGATGATGACATCCATGGCGCTTACCCGCGAGATCGAGCGGGGAACCATGGAAAACCTGCTGGCCATGCCCGCCACGGCGTTCGAGATCATGCTTGGCAAGGTCCTGCCCTATCTGGCCGTGGGCGCGGTGCAGGTCGTGGTCGTTCTGGCGACGGCCAAGCTTGTTTTCGGCGTACCATTCGTGGGCGGGCTGATGGTTTTGCTGACCGGTGTCTTCATCTTCGTGCTGTCGCTGGTGATCCTCGGCTACCTGATCTCTACCGCCGCGCGCACCCAGATGCAGGCGATGCAGCTGACGTTCTTCTTCTTCCTGCCCTCGCTTTTGCTGTCGGGCTTCATGTTTCCCTATCGCGGCATGCCGCCATGGGCGCAGGTTCTGGGCGAGATCTTTCCCCTCACCCACTTCCTGCGGATGATCCGCGCCGTCATGCTTAAAGGCGCAGACTTCGAAGCAATCGCACAGCCGATGGCGGCCATGACGCTGTTCGTCCTGCTCTTTTCGGCGCTTGCGCTCTTGCGGTTCCGCCGGACGCTGGACTGACGGCTATTGCACCCCGCCATAGCGGATGCCGGTCAGGTCCGACATCTCGCGCTTCCATGTGGTCAGGTCGCTTTGCCGAAACTCGGACAGGTGGCCATGACCGCAGGCGCGGGCCATCACCTGCATCAGCTCAACGCTGGCTTCAAAGAAATTGGCCAACTGACGCGCGGATTTTTCCACCACGAGGCGGCTGACGAGATGCGGTTTCTGGCTTGCGATGCCCACGGGGCAATTGTCGGTATGACAGGCCCGCATCGCAAGGCACCCGATGGCTTGCATCGCCGAGTTCGACAGCGCCACCGCATCGGCGCCAAGTGCCAGCGCCTTGATGAAATCAGCGGGTTTGCGCAGCCCGCCGGTGATCACCAGCGTCACATCGCGCCGGTCCAACACATCCAGATGCCGCCGCGCGCGGGCCAGTGCGGGGATCGTCGGAACCGAGATATTGTCGCGGAAAATGACCGGGGCCGCGCCGGTGCCGCCGCCGCGCCCGTCAAGGATGATGTAATCGACGCCCACCTCAAGGGCCGCGTCGATATCCGCCTCGATATGCTGGGCCGAAAGCTTGTAACCGATGGGAATACCGCCGGTTCTGTCCCGAACCTCATCCGCGAAATCCTTGATCTGTGCGGGATCGGTCCAGTCGGGAAAGCGCGGCGGAGAGATGGCATCCTCCCCCTCGTCGAGCCCGCGCACCTCTGCGATCTTGCCGATAACCTTGCGCCCGGGAAGATGCCCGCCGGTGCCGGTCTTGGCCCCCTGCCCACCCTTGAAGTGAAAGGCCTGCACCTTGGCAAGCTTGTCCCAGCTGAACCCGAACCGGGCCGACGCCAGTTCATAGAAATACCGGGAATTGGCCTCTTGCTCTTCGGGCAGCATCCCGCCCTCGCCAGAACAGATACCGGTTCCCGCCAGTTCTGCACCCCGCGCCAGCGACAGTTTCGCGGGTTCCGACAGCGCGCCGAAAGACATGTCTGAGACAAAAAGCGGGATCTCAAGTTCCAGCGGCTTTTGCGCGTTCGGTCCGATCACGACATTCGTGCCCACCGGATCGTCATCCAGCAGCGGGGCCTTGTGAAGTTGCGCTGTCAAAAGCTGAATATCATCCCAAGTCGGCAACTGATCCCGTGGCACACCCATCGATTCCACGATGCCGTGATGCCCGGTCTTGCTAAGCCCGTTTCGCGCGTAGTTCTGGATCAGGCCGTTATTCGGTTCTTCGGCGGTGCCGTGAGACGCGTCGGCATAAAGGCCAAGATATGCATCGCGGTTATAGGGCTGCGGGTTATCATGGGCCCAAGCGCTGATCTCGTCTTCATCGACAAGGATGTCATCGCCTTCGACCCAAGACTTGAACTTGGGCAGCACCTCTTCATTGGCATATTCCGACACCCCGCTGTCCAGCCGATAATCCCAGTTATGGACCCCGCAGATCAGGTTGTCGCCGCGCACGAACCCGTCCGCCATGAGCGCGCCGCGATGCAGGCACCGGCCGTAGAAGACCGAGATCTCTTCATCAAAGCGAACGACGACAAGATCGACTTCGCCGACCAGGGCGTATTCCGGCGTGCGATCTTCAAGAGCGCTTAGTTTGGCGATGGATGTCTTCTTCACGTTGTCCCCCCGAGGTTTGCTGCGTTGCGCGACGCTAGCACGAAATTCGCGCGGGGGGCCGGAAAAGCAGATCAGGCGGGATCGGGGTGGTAGCGCGCTCGCAAGGCGTCCGAAGACTGACGCACGACATCGGCAATCTGCAAAAGCTGGTCCCCCAGCGGGCTGGTCTTGCGCCAGATCATCCCGATGGTTCGCGACGGCTGTGGCGCGGCAAAGCGCGACAGCGACACAACTGCCGACCGCGTTTCGACCGGAACCGCCATTTCCGGGATCAGCGTCACGCCGATCCCGGCGCTGACCATTTGCACCAGCGTCGACAGTGAGCTGCCGTCAAGAAGTTCGCGGGGTAAGGCACTGTGCATATTGCAAAAAGACAGGGCCTGATCGCGAAAGCAGTGCCCCTCTTCCAGCAAGAGAAGACGCATCTCTCGCAGCATTTCCGCATCCGGGACCGGCTTGTCAGCGTCATCCCCGGGACGGACAAGAACGAAGGCTTCATCAAAAAGCGCAACCTCTTTGAACATCGGTTCGGAAACCGGCAGGGCAACAATGGCCGCGTCAAGCTGACCATCGGCAAGCTCGGTGATAAGCTTCGGCGTCACCGTTTCGCGCACACGAATGTCGAGCGTGCTGTAACGGGCCATCAGGTTGCCGATGATCGACGGCAGCAGATAGGGCGCAATCGTCGGAATGACCCCGATCCGCAATCGCCCGCCCAAGCTGTCGCGCGACATGCGCGCGAGCTCTTCAAGCTCATCAACGGCACGCAAAACATCGCGGGCACGCGGGGCAAACTCTTCCCCGAACCCGGTCAGGCGTACCTGACGGGCGCCACGCTCAAAAAGCGGCGCGCCGACGGATTCCTCCAAGTCCTTGATCTGCATCGACAAGGCCGGCTGGGTGATCGCACAGGCATCCGCCGCCCGCCCAAAGTGGCCGTGCCGCACGAGCGCTTCGAAATAACGAAGCTGTTTGAGCGTTAGGTTTTTCATCAGCCTTTCTTATCGTTTCAATCAGATTTTTCAACTTAAACTAATCATCCCGCTCTGATAGTTATCTGTTAAGCGATTCATCAAACCTTCGCGCCCCGGGCGCGATATACGAAACACACCACCAAAATCGGAGATGACAAATGGACGGAAATGACGCCCCCAGCGCTGGCAAATGCCCTGTAATGCACGCAACCTTCGGTGTCCGATCCAACCGGGATTGGTGGCCGAACCAGCTCAACCTGAAGATCCTGCATCAGAATTCCGCCCTGTCCGATCCGATGGGCGAAGGCTTTGATTACAAGGAAGAATTCAAGAAGCTCGACCTCAAGGCCCTGAAACAGGACCTCTATGACCTGATGACCGACAGCCAGGATTGGTGGCCGGCGGATTACGGGCACTACGGCCCCTTCTTCATCCGCATGGCGTGGCACAGCGCGGGCACCTACCGCACAGCCGACGGCCGCGGCGGGGCGACCTCTGGCTCCCAGCGGTTCGCCCCGCTCAACAGCTGGCCCGACAACGGCAACCTCGACAAGGCGCGGCGCCTTCTCTGGCCGATCAAGCAAAAGTACGGCAACCAGATCTCCTGGGCCGATCTGATGATCCTGGCCGGCAACGCGGCGCTTGAATCGATGGGCTTCAAAACCTTCGGCTTCGGCGGCGGGCGCCCGGATGTGTGGGAGCCTGAAGAAGACATCTATTGGGGTGAGGAAACCGAGTGGCTGGCGACCAGCGACAAGCCCCACAGCCGCTATTCCGGTGACCGTGAACTCGAAAATCCGCTTGCCGCCGTGCAGATGGGCCTGATCTACGTGAACCCCGAAGGCCCCGACGGCAACCCCGACCCGGTGGCATCGGGCCGCGACATCCGTGAAACTTTTGCCCGCATGGCGATGAATGACGAAGAAACCGTGGCGCTTGTCGCCGGCGGTCACACCTTCGGCAAAGCCCACGGCGCGGGCGATGCCGCCCTTGTCGGCGCCGAGCCAGAGGGCGAAGGCATCGCCGCGCAGGGCTTTGGCTGGCTGAGTACGCATGGCTCCGGCAAAGGCGTCGATGCCATCACCAGCGGCATCGAAGGCCCCTGGACGCCGACACCGACCCAGTGGGACATGAGCTATTTCGACGTTCTCTTCGGCTATGAATGGGAACTGACGAAAAGCCCGGCGGGCGCGAACCAGTGGCAACCCAAGGGACTGTCCGAAGACGACCGCGCCCCGCAGGTCGACGGCAACGGTACCGTGCCGCTGATGATGACGACGGCGGATATGGCGATGCGGATGGATCCGGCATACGAGAAGATCTCGCGCCGCTTCCACGCCAACCCCGACGAGTTTGCCGATGCCTTCGCCCGCGCGTGGTTCAAGCTGACCCACCGGGATATGGGGCCGAAGGTCTGTTATCTGGGTGACGAAGTTCCCGCCGAAGACCTGATCTGGCAGGATCCTGTGCCTGCCGTCGATCACGACCTGATCGAAAGCGCCGACATCTCGGATCTGAAGGCGAAGATCCTCGCAACGGGCCTCTCGACCGCAGAACTGGTGCTGACGGCCTGGGCCTCGGCCTCGACCTATCGTGGGTCAGACAGGCGCGGCGGCGCCAACGGCGCGCGCCTGCGCCTTGCCCCGCAAAAGGATTGGGCCGTGAACCAGCCCGCACAGCTTGCCAAGGCGCTTGAGGCGCTGGAAGGCGTGCAGTCGGCGTTCAACGCGGGCCAGTCCGGCAACAAGAAGGTGTCGCTGGCCGATATCATCGTTCTGGGCGGCTGCGCAGCCATCGAAGCCGCGGCGAAAGCGGCGGGCCACGACATCGAGGTGCCCTTTACCCCAGGCCGGACAGACGCGACCGACGAACAGACCGACGCGGAAAGCTT
This sequence comes from Paracoccaceae bacterium, assembly GCA_013042605.1. Classification (GTDB taxonomy): domain Bacteria; phylum Pseudomonadota; class Alphaproteobacteria; order Rhodobacterales; family Rhodobacteraceae; genus JABDPT01. The sequence continues at coordinate 6,223 of JABDPT010000018.1, read as the reverse complement.
CGAGGTGCTCGAGCCCATTGCGGACGGGTTCCGCAACTATCTCAAGCCCGGCTATTCGAAATCCGCCGAAGAACTGCTGATCGACAAGGCGCAACTGCTGACCCTTACGGCCCCTGAAATGACGGTGCTTGTCGGCGGCATGCGCGCCATGGGCGCGAACTTCGACGGGTCCGATCACGGGGTGTTCACCGCAAGCCCCGGCGCTCTGAACAACGACTTCTTCGTCAACCTGCTCGACATGGGGACAGAGTGGAAACCGACCAGCCCCGACGAGGCCGTGTTCGAAGGCCGCGATCGGGCAACTGGCGAGGTTAAGTGGACCGGCTCGCGCGTTGATCTGATCTTTGGCTCGAACTCGCAACTGCGGGCGTTGGCCGAGGTCTATGCAAGCGCGGATGCCAAGGAAAAGTTCGTGGCAGATTTCGTGTCGGCCTGGGACAAGGTGATGAACGCCGATCGCTTTGACATCGCCTGACCGATCCGAAACGTGACAGCGACAACGGCCCGCCCTTCGGCGGGCCGTTTCCATTTGCGCGCCTGATCGCGGTGATTTCCGGGCCAACCCTGCTGTTTGGTTCCGGGCTACCGGACAATGCGCAAGATGGTTAACATCTGTTTCCACCATGCGACGCTGCGAGTATTTTCGAAAGGCGATGCTTGCCTGACATTCAGGCCATCGGTAGGTTAGGTAAAATACTCATTTTTCGAGGTTATTTTGACCGAGTTCACGTATCCAACCCCGCCGCGCACGCTGGAAGACACGGGCCTGAGCACCGATTACCTGATCCGGTTGATGACCAAGATCATGAATGCCGGTGGCACGATGACGCCGACGCAGATTTCGGCCGAGATCAAGCTCCCGAAATCGCTGGTGAACCTGCTGATCAAAGAGATGACGCGGCTGTTGCTTGTGGAATCGCAAGGTCTGGTGAGTGAAGATATCAAGTCCGATATCCGCTACACCCTGACCGACCGGGGGTCGAAATGGGCGCTCGAGGCGCTCATGTTCTCGCAATATGTGGGCCCTGCCCCGGTGACGCTCGAGATGTTCGACCACCAGACGCGCACCCAGTCGATCCGGCACGAAACGCTGCACCCCGAAGATCTCAAGACCGGGCTGTCGCACCTCGTGCTGCCCGACGGCATCATGAACCAGGTCGGTCCTGCCGCGAACTCGGCGCGATCCGTTCTGTTGTGGGGAGAGCCCGGTAACGGCAAAACTTCGATCGCCGAGGCCCTGGGCAAGGCGTTCCACGATATCGTTTACCTGCCTTATGCGATCATCGTCGGCAATCAGATCATCAAGTTTTTCGACGAAACCCTGCATGAGGTGGCCGAAACCGATGAGGCGATGTCGCCGCCACTTGACCAGCGCTGGCTGCCTTGCCGCCGCCCGGTCGTCATCACCGGCGGTGAACTGACGCTTGAGATGCTTGACCTGATGTTCGAACCTCAGGCCCGTTTCTATGAGGCGCCGATGCACATGAAGGCGCTTGGCGGCGTGTTCGTGATCGACGACTTCGGTCGCCAGACCACGACCCCGCGCGAATTCCTGAATCGGTGGATCGTTCCGCTGGAAAAAGGCTTCGACATGCTGTCGCTGCACACGGGGAAAAAGTTCCAGGTGCCGTTCGATCAGCTTGTGATGTTCTCAACCAACATGCGGCCGGAAGAGCTTTCTGACGAAGCCGCGCTGCGCCGGATTTATTTCAAGATCTACATCCCGACACCCACGCGCGAAGACTATCTTCAGATCTTCCGCGACGTGGTCGAGGCACGGGCCATTCCGATGGCCGACAACGTCCTCGAAGACTTCTATCGCGATGTCTATGAAGGGATGGAACTTGTTCCTTCCGGCGCGCATCCCGGGTTCCTGGTCGATCACATCACATCGGCCTGCGCATATCTCGACCGCGAGGTCGAGGTGACGCGTGACCTGCTGGATATCGCCTGGCGCAACGTTGTGGCCGCCAAGCGGACCATGTGAACGCAAAACGGGCGGCTCGAGAAAGTCGCTCGCTTCTTTTCCGAAGTTACCTGAAACTCAGATGCTGCCGGCCGGCTGGAGGTCGGTGAAGATCTTGATGATCGTGACCAGAACTGGCACGAGCACGATGATCAGGTTGACCGGAAACATGAACAGCCCGATCGGGAAGATCATCCGCACGGGCAGAGAGTTCGCCTTTTCCTCGGCCCGGATGATCCGCATCTGACGCATCTCGGTGCTGAAGGTTCGCAGAGTCTTGCTCACGCTCGACCCAAGCTCTTCCGACTGGCGGAACAGAGTAGCCAGCGACTTGGCCTCTTCGATGTTGGTTCGATTGCCGAAATTCGTCAGCGCTTCGTAAGACGGGCGCCCTGCGCGAATTTCAAGTGAAATGATCCCCAGATGCGTACCAAAATCTGGATTGGTCGCAAGAAATTCACGCGCCGTCCGGTCAATCGCCGCCTCGAAGCTGAGCCCCGCATCCACGCAAACGATCAGCAAGTCCATGAAATCCGGGAACATCTTGCGATATTCGATCTCTTTTTTCTTGCCGCGATTATCCAGCATGAAACTGGCAAAGATGAACACCACACCCGACACGATCATGCCAAGAACCATCGCCGAAACCGTCGACGTGCCAGGTACAAAGACCGTAGTCGCCAAGACGGCGGCCACGAAAAAGACGATCGCAACGCCGATCCGGATCAGGTTGAAATAGGTTAACGCAGACCGGTTGAAATACCCCGCCCGGATCAGCCGCATGCGCAGGCTGTCCTTGCCTTCGTTGTTCATCACTTCGAAGTAGTATTGGATATTGTCGGTTTCACTGCCGAGATATTCATCGATTTCCGCGTCCTTTAAGGCGCGCCGGTCGGTCTGTACCCGGGCGATATTGCGCGACACATCGCGGCCGCGAAACACGACATTCAGGATCGTATAGACCAGTAGCAGAACTGCCATGAAGACGGCCGCAAGGATGAGATCTTGGTTGGTCATTGGCGCGTTCCGTCTCTTTCGTCTTTAGAAATCAAAATTGACCATGCGGTTCAGCACGATCGCCCCGAAGGCAACCATCACAAAGCAAACCAGAACTATGATGTTCGCATAGCCCGTGTCGATAAGGTCATCGTAGTAATCCGGCACAAGTAGCCGGATCATGGAAAACAGGAAAAATGGAAAGATAATCATGATCCATGACGTGAACCGTCCTTCCGCCGAAATGGCCCGGATCTTCGACTTCAGCAACAAGCGGTCGCGGATCATCTGAGCCAGGTTTTCGAGAATTTCCGCCAAGTTACCACCGGTGCCGCGCTGGACAGTCATGGTGACGGTCAAAAGGTTCAACTCTTCTGCGCCAACACGCTCGATCATGTTGAGCAAAGCATCTTCAAGTTCTGACCCGAAGGTCAGCTGATCGCTGAGCACACCAAACTCGGATCCAATTGGGTCGGGCATTTCGCGGGCCACGAGGCTGATCGCGGCGGGGACCGGGTGACCTGCCTTGATGCTGCGCACGATCGTTTCGATCGCCGGCGCCAATTGGGTGACGAATTTCTTAATCCGCCTGCGGCGCTTGATAAAGACGATCGCCAACACCGTAAACGTTCCGAAGACCACTGCGAACAGAAGCTGAAGTGCGACCGAGCCGCTAAAGAACAGCGCCCCGATAAACCAGCCGATCATGATGAAAAGCGCGACAAACGCGATGCGCCGCCCCATCGGCATCTCGATCCCCGACTGCGCATAGAGGCGCGAGAACCAGCCGAAGGTGAAAAGCGTGGGCCCGTCCGACGCCAGCCCGCGACGACGCAGGAAGTCGGTATAAACCTGCTCTTCGCTCGCGTTACCGGTCTTCAGAGATGCAAGCCGATTGCGTACATCCTCCCGACTGCGGCGAGAGTTCAGAATGCTTCGCGTGATTGTGTCGACCACCAGAAGGACCGAAACAAAAACAAGGCCATATATAAGGATAGGTGCCATGTGCGTGCCTCAGAGTGTCTTGGATGGGTCAAAATAACTTTTGTCGACCGCCAGCCCCATCGACGCGAGGTCTTCAAGGAAGCGGGGCCGGATACCTGTCGCCCGGTATTCACCAAGGATACGGCCATCGTCATCAACGCCCAGACGGTTGAACCGCATGATCTCTTGTTGCTGGATGACATCGGTTTCCATGCCGGTGATCTCGGATATCGACACCACGCGCCGGGTACCGTCGCGCAGGCGGGTCAATTGAACGATCAGCTGGATGGCCGATGCGATCTGGGACCGGATCGACAATTGCGACATCGGCATGCCGGCCATGCCGACCATCTGTTCCATCCGCGCAAGCGCGTCGCGTGGGTTGTTGGCGTGAATTGTCGTGGCCGACCCTTCGTGACCGGTGTTCATGGCCTGAAGCATGTCGAACGCTTCGCCGCCACGAACCTCGCCCACGATGATCCGATCCGGGCGCATCCGCAGGGCGTTTTTCACAAGGTCGCGCTGCATGATCTCGTTCCGGCCATCAACCGTCGGCGGGCGCGTTTCCATGCGCACAACATGCGGCTGCTGAAGCTGAAGTTCCGCCGCGTCCTCAATGGTTACGAGGCGTTCTTCATGCGGGATGAAGGACGACAACGCGTTCAGCATCGTCGTTTTACCCGAACCGGTACCGCCCGAAATGACGATCGACACCCGGCCCTCGACCGCGGCCGCCAACACCCGAGCCATGCCTTCGGCAAGGGCGCCGCTGGCAACCAGTGAATCAAGGCTGAAGGGCTTTTTTGCGAATTTCCGGATAGAGACCTGGGGGCCATCAACCGCGACCGGCCGCACCGCGACGTTCACGCGAGAGCCATCGGCAAGGCGGGCATCCACCAGGGGCGAGGATTCATCGACACGCCGGCCCACCGAGGCCACGATCTTGTTGATGATCCGCATAAGGTGGTCTTCGTCCTTGAAGCGCACCTCGGTTTCTTCGATCCGGCCACCGCGTTCGATATAGACCTTGTTATAGCCCACGATCAGAATGTCGGCGATCGTGTCGTCTTCGAGCAGCGACTCGATCGGGCCGAGGCCCAGCATCTCATCGCCGATGTCGTGGATGAGGGCATCCAATTCCTTGGCGCTGACAGGCAGGTTGTTCGCCTTGGCATAGTCGCGCACCAGCGGACGCAGCTCTTCGTGAAGCTCGGTCTCGTCCATCGTGTCGAGCACGGTGAGGTTGATCTTGTCGAGCAGATAGCGGTGCAGGTTCACCCGCTCTGCGACAAAGTCGGGCAAGGCTGCCGATGGCTTCTTGGCGCGGGCAAAGCGGCCACTGTCAAGAACGACGGACGCTTCGGCGTCATCGGGCTTTCTGAAAAAACGTCCTGCCATCTCAAATTCCTCCGTGCGTCAGATTACCTGACGATCACTTTTGTTCCGGTCTTCACCTTGCTGAACAGTTCCAAAACATCGGCGTTCGACAAACGAAAACACCCGGATGTTTCGAACCCGCCAACCGTGGCGGCATTATTGGTGCCGTGGATGCGGTAAAGAGTATCGTTGCCATTCTGGTACAAATAAATTGCCCGCGCGCCCAAGGGGTTATACGGCCCCGGCGGCACATAGGTCGGAAGGTCGGGTTGCCGTTTGCGCATCTCTGCGGGCGGCCGCCAGGCCGGCCATTCGGCCTTGCGACCCACATAAGTCGTACCGGTCCACAAGAACCCGTCGCGCCCGACGCTCACCTCGTAGCGGGCGGCCTTGCCATTGCCCAGGACGACATGAAGCGTCCGGTCGGCGTTTGACACGATCATCGTGCCCACAGGCTCGTTCGAGGCATAGTCGACGATTTGCTTCGTCGTCTGCCCGTGAGTGCGCGGCACCTTCTTGGTCTCGACCACCGCCACAGGCTGAATGAGTTGCATCACTGCGCCGGGGGATTTCGCTGTGACCGTTGCGTGAGCCACCGTCGGCAAGACCACCAACAACGCCGCGGCCAGAAGGCCCGCCAGCGTGATACGGAGCAGAGAGGTCAACGTGCTATGCATTGGTCAACTCGATGCCTTTCAAATAGGTCCGAAGTGACTTGAGGAACTTCGAACTCGACCGGACCTCACTCGGAAGAAGGCCGCGGTCGACACTTTCATCAATGGTGTTTTCGTCCTCAGAAAGGTAGAAAAACGGCGTTTTCTCGAACAAATCCTCAAGCGTACTCTTCTTGATGCGCTGGCCGAAAAGATGCGACCGGCTTTTGTTGAAGACCACGCGTAC
>JABDPT010000016.1 GCA_013042605.1 Paracoccaceae bacterium | reverse complement strand
CGGCCAGCGCCAGCCGCCGCACAATGTCGGCAATCGCCTGCGCCTCGGCCCGGTCGCTGCGCAAGAATTTCAGGCGCGCGGGCGTGGCATAGAAAAGATCGGCAAGCTCGACGGTCGTTCCGCGCTCAGCGGCGACTGGATGCGGCGGTGAAACCTTACCACCCGCCACGTCGATCCGCATGGCCGCGTCTGCGTCTGCGCGCGATGTGATCGACAACCGCCCAACCGCGCCAAGCGATGGCAGCGCCTCACCCCGGAACCCGAAGCTGTGGATTGCGAGAAGGTCACTGCCGTCGATTTTGGATGTCGCGTGGCGCGCCATCGCAAGCGGCAGATCCTCGGCAGTCATGCCCACACCGTCGTCGCGCACGCGGATCAGGCGCTTGCCGCCGTCGGCATAGGCCACATCGATACGGCGCGCCCCGGCATCCAACGCGTTTTCGACCAGTTCCTTTACCGCGGAAGCGGGTCGTTCGATGACCTCACCCGCGGCAATCCGATTGATTGCCGCCTCGTCAAGCTGACGAATAACGGGGCGAGAACGCTCTATCTTGGGGTTGGCGGCGGACATGCAACAATTTCTAGCATGCCCGCGCGCGATTCGACAGGTGTTTGGTCAGTTACTCGGCTCAAGACCGACCGGCTGACCAACCACGACCACGTGAAGGTCTTCGGGGCGGTAAATCCGCGCGGCGACACGGCGAATATCTGCCAAAGTTACCGCCTCAATCTTGTCGTTTCGCGTGGCGATGTAATCGATCGGCAGACCTGCCATCTGCATGGAAGCCATGATCCCCGCGATCTGAGCGTTGCCGTCGAAGCGAAGCGGATAGGCTCCTGTGATGTAGGTCTTGGCAGAGGTCAACTCGTCCTCGGTCACACCCTCCTCGGCGATCTGGGTCCATTCATTGCGCAGCACCTCGATGGTTTCGGCCATTCGTTCGTTCGCCGTAGCGACCTGCCCGAATATCAGAGCAGCGCGGTCCTTCAGGGCAAGATACGCGCCGACACCATACGTCAAACCACGCTTGACACGGATCTCCTCCATCAAACGCGACTGCAAGCCGCGCGCGCCGAAAATCTCATTGGCCACGAAGGCCGAGAAGAAATCGGGATCATCGCGGTCGATGCCTTCATGTCCGAACACGGCAACCGATTGCGGGGTATCAAACGGCACCACCGTGATACCCGGCTCAAGAAGATAGTCAGCATCGGCAACCTGCGGGGCACCGGTTTCCGGCAAATCCCCCAAGAGATCATCCAGAAGCGTGGCAAGCTCTTCGGGCGTGATGTCGCCAACTGCCGCGACATAGATACGGTCGCGGGCAAGCGACATGCGGTGCGCTTCAACCATGTCGTCACGCGTCAACGCCGCCACGGACTCGACCGTGCCATCCGGGGATGACCCATAGGGATGATCCTCAAAGGTCAGCCTGTCGAATGTGCGGCTTGCGATCTCGTTCGGGTCAAGCGCGTCGGACTGAATACCCGACAAGATCTGTTCGCGCACCCGTTCGATCGCATCGTCGTCGAAACGCGGCGACACAAGCGCCTGACGAAGCAGAGCAATCGAGGCATCGCGGTTTTCGGTCAGGAACTGCGCCGACACGTTGATCGAATCCTCGCGCGCGCCGAAAGAGATCCTTGCGGCCAGCTCTTCGCGCGCCCTTGCGAAGGCTTGCGCATCCATATCGCCCGAGCCGTCCTCGATCAAAGCGGTCATCATGTTTATCGCACCGCGCTTGCCGGGCAGATCAAGCGCCGTCCCGCCACGGAACCTGATTTCGATAGCGGCGAAGGGGATCGTGTGTTCCTGCACAAGCCAGGCGGTGATGCCGCCGGGGGACGTGACTTCTTCGATGTCGACGGCCGCGCGTGCGGGAAAGCTGGCAACGAAGGCAAAGACCAGTGCGATCAGAATCCGGGTCATTGCATCACCTCTTCCTCGGTGGCCTCGGGCCCGGAAAGCCACCCGGTAACCGACTTCTCCCGATCCAGTACGCGGCGCGCAGCAGAAAGGATCTCATCTGCGGTGACCGCCGCGACGATGTCTGGCCAGGCCTCTACGTCGGCCACGGTCAAGCCCGATGTCAAAGCGGCACCATATGTGCGGGCAAGGTTTTGCAGGTTGTCTTTGGCATAGATATCGGACGCCCTGTGCTGAGACTTGATACGCGCAAGCTGCACCTCATCGATGCCATCCTGAAGAAATGCGTCCAGCGTGCTATCGAGGGCCTCTTCCACTTCCTCAAGGCTGTAGCCGGGGGCCGGCACGACAAAAAGGCCAAAGGTGTTATCGTCATAAGAGGTCGCGGAATAGAACGCCGATGTGTGGATCGCGATCTGTTTCTCGAACTGAAGGCTTTGCCCAAGTACTGAGGTTGCGCTGGACCCGCCCAGCAAACGACTGAGCAGGAAGAGTGCTGCGGCCTCTTCCTGATCACCGCTGTCGCGTTCGGGCGCAAGATAGGTCCGGATCACATATGGCTGGGAAATCCGCGGGTCTTCGAAGTGCAGGCGGCGTTCGACGCGATGGGGCGGATCGGCCGGGCGCACCCGGGGGCCGATATCGGGATTGGGCGGGATCACCCCGTAATAGGTTTCCGCCAGACGCCGAACCTCTTCAGGCGATGCATCGCCCGCCACGACCAGCACCGCGTTGTTGGGTGCGTAATGGTCCCGGTAAAACGCCTTGGCGTCTTCGAGCGTGAGCCCCATGATCTCATGACGCCAGCCGATAACAGGGTTTCCGTAGGGATGATTGATGTACTGGGCCGCGCGGCGCTGTTCGGTAAAGATCGAACCCGGGTCACCATCCACGCGCTGATTGCGTTCTTCGAGCACAACCTCACGTTCGGTCGCGACATCCTCTTCAAGAAGTTTGAGGTTCACCATGCGATCCGCCTCGTACTTCATCATCAGTTCCAGCCGGTCCGCTGCGATCCGCTGGAAATAGGCCGTGTAATCCGGCGAGGTGAACGCATTCTCGCTGCCGCCATTGGCCGCAATAACCTCGGAAAACTCGCGCGGAGCCGTGGTTTCGGTTCCCTTGAACATCAAGTGTTCAAGGAAATGCGCGATCCCGGTTTTCCCGGGCGGCTCATCGGCAGAGCCAACGCGATACCAGACCATATGCACGACAACTGGCGCGCGGTTGTCTTCGAGAACGACAACCTCCATCCCGTTATCCAGCGTGAAACTTGATACTTCTGCTGCCCGGGCAACCCCAAGAACGGCAATCCATGCAACGGCAATGGCGAACGAGTACTTCATGCGGCTTCCTCTTTGCGCGACGTTCGGCAAAACCTACGTCGTTTCGGCGAGCTTTCAAGCGCACCCAACGCGTATGTGAGGGTTATTGGGCCACCTCTGGCGGTGCGGCCGGTGTCCGGATACCAGCCGCCCGAAACCGCTCAAGCTCGCGGTGCTGATCAAGCTCGAAAGGTTCATAAGCCTTGAAATAGACGTTCACGTTGAAAATCCGCTCAAGCAGGCGGCCATCATTACGTTTCCGGAACTCGAGGTCTTCGGTGGCCAGTTGAGACCGGATGCCGGGTGCGACACCAAAACGGGTGGCGTAGCTGACCAATCCACCGTCGCCGCCAGAGCGGTTCAGCACCGAAGGGCGCCCGCCAAGCGCGGCAATCATGTCGGCGCGCGGCGTCGGGTCGGCGCGATTTGCGCCGCCTGGGGTCGGCGCGGGCAAGCCGGCCAAGCTTTCGGGCGTTTGCAGCGGTTTGTTGGGAAGGATGCCGAATTCGTCCGGCCCGTCATTGGCGGCTTCAAGGTTCAAAAGCCGTGGCCCGTCATCCCGGCTGCAGGCCGCGACAAGAACGAGGGCTGCGAAAAGCACCATCAAACGCCGCGACACTTTTGCAATCCCTGCCACCATAGGCGTTTGTTTAGCGTGGTTTTCGGGCGTCGTCACGATGTCTTCTTTTCCCCGGTGAACACGATCAATCCGATCGCTCCGGCAAAGATGGAAATGTCTGCGACGTTGAACGCATAGGGGTTATCATAGCCGCAGCAGGACATGTTGAGAAAGTCGGCAACTGCACCGTAAAGAATTCGGTCGATGACGTTGCCAAGCGCGCCGCCTACCAAAAGACCCGCAGAAATCAGCGCCCAGCGATTGCCACCCTCTTTGCGGATCCACCACACGACCCAGGCCGAGATCACCAGCGCCAGCGCGATCAGAACCCATCGCGTCAGGTCGTTGTCATTGGCCATCAGCCCGAAATTGATCCCGCGATTCCATGCCATGCGCAGGTTGAGCACCGGCGGCAAGACATCGATGGCCCCAACGGATTTGAGGTTCATCCAATGGACCACGATCACCTTGGTCAGCTGATCCAGCACAAAGACCACGACCCCGGTCAGAACGGCGATATTGCGCAGATAGGTCAATGCCGGAAGTGCCGCATGCCGGTAAAGACCATGGCAAGCCCGGCCTCATCGGCGGCTGCGATCACGGTGTCGTCCCGCATCGAGCCGCCCGGTTGTATGACAGCCGTGGCCCCTGCTTCAGCCGCGGCAAGCAATCCGTCGGGGAAGGGGAAGAACGCATCCGATGCAACCACAGATCCGATCGCGGGGCTTTGGTCCAGACCCAACTCAGCCCCCATGCGGCCCGCCTTGAGGGCCGCGATTGTGGAACTGTCGACCCGGCTCATCTGCCCGGCGCCGACACCAACGGTCCCGCCATTCCTGACATAGACGATGGCATTGGACTTCACGTGCTTGGCCACCGTCCATGCAAAGACCAAATCCGCCATCTCTGCCTCGGTCGGTTTGCGTTTCGTCACGACCTTCAGGTCGCCAGCAGAGACATGGCCGTTATCCCGGTCCTGCACTAGAAACCCGCCGGAAACCTGCCGAATGGCCAAGCCTGCACTGGCCGGATCGGCAAGCCCCCGCGTTGTCAGAAGGCGCAGGTTCTTCTTGGCTGCAAAAACTTCCTTGGCGTCGTCATCGGCCCCTGGGGCAATCACAACCTCCGTAAAAATCTCGGCGATCTGGCGGGCGGTGTCGCCATCCAGCGGCATATTCAGCGCTACGATCCCGCCGAACGCGGATGTTCGGTCGCAGTCGAAAGCACGCTGGTACGCCTCGCCCAATGTGGCGCCCCGCGCCACGCCACAGGGGTTGGCGTGTTTGATGATCGCGCAAGCCGGGCCATCGGTCGGCGAAAACTCCGACACCAGTTCGAACGCCGCATCGGTGTCGTTGATATTGTTGTAGGACAGTTCCTTGCCCTGCCACTGGGTCGCTGTCGCAACGCCGGGGCGCGCGCTTCCGTCGGTGTAAAAGGCCGCCGCCTGGTGCGGGTTCTCTCCATAACGCAGCGTCTGAGAAAGGGTTCCGGCAATTGCCCGCCGTCGCGGTACGACATCGTCCAGCGCCCCGGCCATCCAACCCGAAACCGCGGCGTCATAGGCGGCTGTCCGGGCATAGGCGGTGTGTGCCAGACCCTGCCGGAACACAAGCCGGGTTTGCCCGTCATGTGCATCCAGCTCTGCCAGCAGCGCGTTATAGTCGGCCACATCCGTGACCACGCTGACAAAAGCGTGGTTCTTGGCGGCGGCGCGGATCATTGCGGGGCCGCCGATATCGATGTTCTCGATGCAAGTGGCATAGTCGGCGCCATTTGCGACCGTCTCCTCGAACGGATAAAGATTGACCACCAGAAGATCGATCGGGGCAATGCCATGTGCCTCCATATCGGCGAGATGGCCGGCATCATCGCGGAGCGCCAGCAATCCGCCATGCACCATCGGGTGCAAGGTCTTGACCCGTCCATCCATCATCTCGGGAAAGCCGGTGATATCGGCAACATCCGTGACATCCAGACCCGCGTCGCGCAGCCCCTGCGCCGTGCCACCGGTCGACAGCAAAGCAACCCCCCGGTCAGCCAACGCACGCGCGAACGCCTCAAGCCCGGTTTTGTCGGATACGGAAATAAGCGCGCGGCGCAGCGGTTGAAGATCGGCCATTTGGTCCCCGGGTCAGCTTTCGTCGGCGGCCAGTTCATCCTCAAACGCCAGGTCGCGAATATTGGACGGGGTGTCCTGCGCTTTGGCGAGAGTCCAGCCGATGCGCGTCGCATAATCCATTGCTGCGCCAGATAGAACGATTTGTTTTGTCGCGCGCGGCGAAAGACGCCCTTTCTCAAGGTAAACGCT
>JABDPT010000005.1 GCA_013042605.1 Paracoccaceae bacterium | reverse complement strand
TTCAAGGAATAGGGTCGCTGACATGGAGATCCAACGTATCCGAAAGAAACCGGAGGTTCCGGTCAAACGCCGCTGCCACCGCTGTCGCGGGTCGGGGCGGGCGCCGTGTCAGGTGTGCAACGGGTCGGGCTATGTTCTCAAAGGCACCGATTTTCTGGGCCATCCGACGAAAGACCGCTGCGACGGGTGCCTTGGCACCAAATCCCGAAGATGCGCGAATTGCGGGGGCGAGGGGTTCGCCTGACGGGTCAGGTTTTCGCCGCGTCCGCAAAGCTTTCGTGGATGTACCGCTTGTCGCAATACCCGCATTCCACGAACCCGGTATCCTCGGGAATCTGAAGCCACACACGCGGGTGGCCCAGCGCCCCTTCGCCGCCGTCGCAGGCGACACGCCATGTGGTCACGATCTCGGTCTCGGGCACTTCGGTGGTCATTGCGGGCTTGGTCCTGGCTATGGTCGCGACTGCCGGGGCATGATAGCGATCCGACAAGCGCGAACAAGGGCGGGTTTCCGGTAATGACGGCGAAAAACGCGATTGAAATCGAAGGGCTGCGCAAGACCTATGCGGGCGGGCGGCAACAGGTGGCGAAAGAGGCGCTCAAGGGCGTTGACCTGACCATCCCGGCGGGGTCGATCTTCGGGCTTCTGGGGCCCAATGGCGCGGGCAAATCCACGCTGATCAACATCCTTGCCGGGCTGGTTCTGAAGACATCGGGCCGCGTGACGATCTGGGGCTTCGACCAGGATATCAACCCGCGCCAAAGCCGGGCGGCCATCGGGGTGATGCCGCAGGAACTGAACCTCGATCCGTTCTTTTCGCCGCGCGGCTCGCTTGAGGTGCAGGCGGGGCTTTACGGTGTCCCGAAATCGCAGCGGCGGACGGATGACATTCTGCGCATGATCGGGCTTGAGGATAAGGCCGACGCCTATGCCCGCACCCTGTCGGGCGGTATGCGGCGGCGGCTTTTGCTGGGCAAGGCTTTGGTGCACCGGCCGCAGATCCTTGTCCTCGACGAACCGACCGCGGGCGTCGATATCGAGTTGCGGCAGATGCTTTGGGAAAACGTGCGCAAGCTGAATGCGGACGGCATGACGATCATTCTGACCACCCATTACCTCGAAGAGGCCGAAGAGATGTGCGACGAGATCGCGATTATCAACCACGGCAGCCTGATCGTGCGCGACAGCACCAAGGCGCTTCTGGGCCGGATGGATGCCAAGACGCTGGTGATCCATTCCGAAGGCGACATGCCCGATGCGCTGGCCATGCCCGACGGCGTCACCATCGACCGGCGCGCCGATGGGGCGGTCGCGTTCACGTACCGGCGCAGCGAAACGGCACCTGACGCGATCCTCGATGCATTGCGGCAAGCGGGGGTGCGGCTGCGCGATGTCGCGTCCGAAGAACCCGATCTTGAGGATGTGTTTCTCGATCTGACGCGCAAGCGCGCAGAGGCCTAGCCCATCACCCCGCGCCGGATGAGGTTCAGCCCGGCCACGACCAGTACCACCAACGTCGCCTTGCGAAAAAGTGCCTGATCCATCCGGTCATGCACCTTGAACCCGATCGCCAGCCCGATCAGCGCGGGCACCAGCATTACCGACGATATCTGCGCCGTGCCGAAGGTCAGCACGCCGGATTGCACATGCGCCAGCGCCAGCATCACCGCGCCCGACCCGTAAACGATGCCCTGCACGCGCACCTGTTCAAGCTTCGGGGTATCAAGCGCGGTCAGATAGGCCACCGTCGGGGGGCCCCAGACGCCTGACAGCCCGCCGATGAACCCGGCGATCGAGGCCACGACAAGCTCCACCCGCCGCCGCGCCGAATCCGGAAAGCGCAAGCGCCAGCCCATCAGTTGCAAGACCGCGAAGATCGTCACCGGGACGCCTAGAATCAGCAGCATCACCGTTTCGGGCAGCAGATAGATCAACTGTGCGCTGAACGCGATGAACCCCCAAAGCACCGCAAGATACCGCCAATGCACGCGGGTTGACGTGACTACGGCGGCAAAGCCGCCCCGCATCGCCTGCCAGAGGTTCGTGAAAAGCGTCGGGATGATGAGAATCGCCAGAGCGAGATCGGGCGCCATGACGGTGGCCAGTCCGGAAATCATGACCATCGGCATCGCAAAGCCGACAATGCCCTTGATCACCCCGGCCACAAGCGCGACCGCCGCGGCGAAAACCCATATTTCCAATGCCAGTTCGGGCATGCATCCTTCCCTCAAACGTCGAAAAGGGCTTTAGACCGTTCCGATGGAAAGCGCACGGAGTAATCGCTTGCGTACTTTTTGTTCAATTTGGCGCAGCCAGACGAAATCTTGTTGCGCGGTTGCTGCAAATGCATTAGGTCCGCCTTCGCACGTGCAGAAATCGCAGATGAAGGAGCCCGCCCCATGCCCCATGACGGTCAGGACATCACCATGACAAACGCCACGATCCTGCCGGGTCTGATGGACCTGACCGCGGACGCGATCCCGGCGGTTGAGGCCGTTCTCAACCGCGCAAAGGCGCTTGTCGGGGCAGAGCTGTCGGTCGATGGCAAGGTGTCGGCGGCGCTTCTGGAAGAAAACCAGACGGCGGCGCACGGGCTGGCGTGGCTGGCCACCTATGTCGAAGCGCTGCGCCAGATGCAGGGCTGGGCCGAGCGGTTGCAGGGCGAGGGAAAATTCGGCGAGGTGGAGCAACTGATCCACCAGATCGCCTTCGGTGAATACCTCTGGCAGATCTACGGCGGCATCCCGATGAGCCAGGGGGAAATTCTGCGCCTTCAGGATATCGGCCTGACGCAGGACGACCAGCGTGCGCTGATGATCCCCGCCGTCATGACGCTGACGCAGGGCGGCAATTCTCAGGCCGCGCGGACCCGGCTTGTCGAACTGATGCAGGAACAGTCGGCCAATATCACCGTCGGCGCCAGCGGGCTGGATGACGAGCTTGAGATGATCCGCGAACAGTTCCGCCGCTTCTCGGTCGATCGCGTGCTCCCGGACGCCCATGACTGGCACCTCAAGGATGAACTGATCCCGCTCGAGATCATCAACGAACTGGCCGAGATGGGCGTGTTCGGCCTCACCATCCCCGAGGAATACGGCGGCTTCGGCCTCTCGAAAACCTCGATGGCGGTGGTGTCCGAGGAACTGTCGCGCGGTTATATCGGCGTCGGCTCGCTTGGTACCCGGTCCGAGATTGCGGCCGAACTGATCCTCTGCGGCGGCACCGAAGAGCAAAAGCAGAAATGGCTGCCCGGCATCGCGTCGGCGGAAATTCTGCCCACGGCGGTCTTCACCGAACCCAATACCGGGTCCGACCTTGGCAGCCTGCGCACCCGCGCCGTCAAGGACGGCGACGATTGGAAAATCACCGGCAACAAGACCTGGATCACCCACGCCGCACGTACCCATGTGATGACGCTTCTGGCGCGCACCGACCCCGACACCACCGATTACCGGGGTCTCAGCATGTTCCTGGCCGAAAAGACGCCCGGAACCGATGACGCGCCCTTCCCGACGCCGGGCATGTCGGGTGGCGAGATCGAGGTGCTGGGCTATCGCGGGATGAAGGAGTACGAGCTGGCCTTCGACGGGTTCCACGTCGATGGCGACAACCTGTTGGGCGGCACCGAAGGGCAGGGCTTCAAGCAGCTGATGCAGACCTTCGAAAGCGCGCGCATCCAGACCGCGGCCCGCGCAGTGGGCGTGGCGCAATCGGCGCTGGATATCTCGATGCAATACGCCATCGACCGCAAGCAGTTCGGCAAATCCCTGATCGCGTTCCCGCGCGTGTCCGGCAAGCTGGCGATGATGGCGGTCGAGATCATGGTGGCGCGTCAGCTCACCTATTTCTCGGCCCGCGAGAAAGACGAAGACCGGCGCTGCGATCTTGAGGCGGGGATGGCCAAGCTTCTGGGCGCACGGGTCGCCTGGGCGGCGGCGGATAACGGGTTGCAGATTCATGGCGGCAACGGTTTCGCGCTCGAATATGCGATCAGCCGGGTGCTCTGCGATGCGCGTATCCTCAACATCTTCGAAGGGGCCGCCGAGATCCAGGCGCAGGTGATTGCGCGTCGTCTTCTGGGCTAAGACGCCGACGAGATGTCCCGCCCGGCGGCACGCCGGGCAGCGCAACCCCACGGGTCGGCACTGCCCTCAGCTCGGCAGTGGTGCCGGACCTGGCAAGTAGCACCGAACGCCGCGTTTGCGGTCGCGTAACGCCTGCCCGCTAAAACCCCTTCCCGAAGCTTCCTCGTGCCCAAAAGGCACGTGACGACATATGGCAGGCCCCGCGACTTTTGGGGCCACGGACCACCCCGGGCGGCATGTGTGACAGGCATGCCATCCTTTGCCAGCCGTTATTGGCGGCGCCGCCATATCTCTTTCAACCAAGACACCGGGCCGCTCAGGCCGCCCGCCCCACGAGATCGACAAATCGCGCGCGCGCCTCGGGCAGCGGGCGGTCGCCCAGGCTATGGGCCAGTTGCGTTGTCAGGAAATGCCCCGTGGTGCGCAGCCCCTGCGCGATCTCGCCCATGTCCCCCTGACCCGCCCCCATCAGCGCCGGCGGCAGCGGCAAAAGCCGCCCGGCCCAGTCGCCCGCTGCCTCGGCACTCACCGCGCGGCCGGTGCGGGGCGAGACAAAGGCCAGATCGTCGGACGTGCCGGTGACCGCGCAGATCGACAGATCAAGCCCGAACCCCATTTCATCGAGAAGCGCCACTTCCCAGCGCAGGTATGCCAGCGGCCAGGCCTCGTTATTGCCGATCATGTCCAGCAGCGCGATGGACCGCGCGTAAAGCTGCGGATGCGCCTCGCGCTCGGGCAGGGCATAGGCCAGAAGCGCCGTGGCCGCGTTCAGCCCCGCCAGCGTCAGCCGGTCCGCCATCACCGCCGCTGCCCGGCTTTTCACCGGCTCGACCGTGAATGTGCCAAGATGATCCTCAAGCCGCGCGCGCCAGGCCACGTCAAGCTGTGCGCCCGGTTGGAGGATGGGTGCGATCTTGCGGCTGGTCCCGCCGCGCACAATGCCCGCATGCCGCCCGTGCTCGCGGGTGAACACCTCGATAATCGCAGAGGTTTCGCCATGCCGCCGCACGCTCAAAAGCGCGCCCTCGTCGCGCCAGTCAACCATGGGCGGGGTGCCGCCTCACACCTCGGCCACCAGCCGTTTGACCAGCTTTTCGACGATGGGCCGGAAGATCACGAGCGACGGGAAGGCCACGGCCCAGGCCAGCGCCCAGGCGCTCATCCATGTGCCGCCAAATCCGGGGCCGACGCCGACCGCGTTGGCCGTCGCGATGCCAGAGACAAGAAACGACATCGCGCCTGACACCAGCAGGGCGACGATAAAGGGGGCAAGGCGTTTGGGGATCATGGCAACTCCTCCGATGGGATGACGGGAAAGAACTGCCCGCCCGACCAAAGGCCGAACCAGCTTTGCCCGTCGACGTCGTGATGAGTTCCAATATCAACCAAACGGTAAAAGCTCTTGCGATCGATCAAGGCTTCGAGATTTGCGCGGACCAGCACGTAAGGCGACGGCTCCCCGCTCTCCGGATCGCGCACAACGCGGATCGGCGCCTCGGGTCCGGCGGCCACATGGTCGCCGACATGCGTCTCGAACGTCAGCACCTGATCTTCGCCCGTCCCCGTCACGGTGAAATCCACCGCCACGAAGGGCGCATCCTCGACCGTGATCCCGACCTTTTCGACAGGGGTGACAAGGAAATAGTCGTCGCCATCCTTGCGCAGGATCGACGAGAAGAGCTTGACCAGCCCCGCCCGCCTGATGGGCGTGCCAAGATAGAACCACGTCCCGTCCCGCGCGATCCGCATGTCGAGATCCCCGCAGAACGGCGGGTTCCACAGATGCACCGGCGGCAATCCGCCCTTGCTGGCTTTTCGCGCGCTTTCTGCGATCCCTTCGGCTGACGGAGTGTCGGTCATTTTCTTGTTAACGTTTTTGCCATTTGTCCTTCGCGCGATAGTTCCGTTTAATAGACCCGACTTCAAGCACGGAGAGCGCAAATGGACGACCCGCAACATCTGGTGGCCGATATCGAGGCGCTGGGCGAGAAGCTGGCAGAGGCAAAGGCCAGCATTACCAAGCGTTTCATCGGACAAGAGCGGGTGGTCGACCTTGTCCTGTCCGCGATTCTCTGCGGCGGGCACGGCCTGTTGATCGGGTTGCCGGGGCTGGGAAAGACCCGTCTTGTCGACACGCTGTCGACCGTTCTGGGCGTTAATGGCGCGCGGGTGCAGTTCACGCCCGACCTGATGCCGGCGGATATTCTGGGCTCCGAAGTGCTCGAAACCGGGGCTGACGGGTCGCGTGCCTTCAAATTCATCGAAGGCCCGATTTTCTGTCAGCTTCTGATGGCCGACGAAATCAACCGCGCCAGCCCGCGGACGCAATCGGCGCTGTTGCAGGCGATGCAGGAAAAATCCGTGACCATCGCCGGTCAGCCGCATGCCTTGCCCGCGCCTTTCCATGTGCTGGCCACGCAGAACCCGATTGAGCAGGAAGGCACCTATCCGCTGCCCGAAGCGCAGCTTGACCGCTTCCTCGTTCAGATCGACGTGCCGTACCCCGATCGCGAGACCGAGCGCGATATTCTCATCGCCACCACAGGGGTGAGCGAGGCGGAATCGACCCAAGTCTTCACCCCCGAAGAGCTGATCGCCGCGCAGGCGCTGGTGCGCCAGATGCCGGTGGGCGACGCAGTGCTTGAGCTGATCCTCGATCTGGTGCGCGCCTGCCGCCCCGAAGACGACAATGCGCCCGATACCGTGCGCCAGAATGTCGGCTGGGGTCCCGGCCCGCGTGCCGCGCAATCGTTGATGCTGACGGTGCGCGCGCGTGCCTTGCTTGATGGCCGTCTGGCGCCGTCACCTGAAGACGTGGCCGCGATGGCTACTCCGGTTCTCAGCCACCGCATGGCGCTTACCTTCGCGGCGCGGGCGCGGGGTGAGAACCTTGCCGGCGTGATCGCCGAAGTGACAGACCGCACGACGCGGATCGAGGCTGCCGCGTGATCCAACCCGCCGATCTCAGATCGCGAGCCGAAGACCTTGCCGCCCCTCTGCCGCCCTTGATGGCGGCGGCGGATCATCTGGCGTCGACGGTGCTGCTGGGCGAACACGGCCGGCGGCGTGCGGGTATGGGCGACGAGTTCTGGCAATACCGCCCGGCCCAGCCGGGGGACGAGGCGCGGATGGTCGACTGGCGCCGGTCGGGCCGGTCGGATGTGCATTTCGTGCGCGAAAAGGAATGGCAGGCCGCGCAGAGCGTTGCGATCTGGGCCGACCCGGGCCAGTCGATGCGGTTTTCGTCAAACAGCAACCTGCCCACGAAACTTCTGGCCGCCCGCGTGCTGGCGCTGGCCACCGCGGTTCTACTGATCCGGGGCGGCGAACGGGTCGGGCTTGCCGATATGTCGCTGCCACCCCGGTCAGGCGAGTTGCAGCTCTTGCGGCTGGCCGAGATACTGGGCAATCCGGGCGAGGCGGCGGATTACGGCGCGCCCGAGATCAAGGGCCTGCCCGCCCATGCGCGCGCGCTGTTCCTGTCGGATTTCCTTGGCGATCTGGCCCCGGTGACCAACGCGCTTACCCGCGCGGCGGATCGCGGGGTGGAAGGCGCCATCGTGCAAATCCTCGACCCGCAGGAAGAGGCGTTTCCCTTCGAAGGGCGCACGATCTTCGATTCGGTGGGCGGCACGCTCAGCCATGAAACCCGCAAGGCGCGTGACCTGCGTGACCGTTATCTTGATCGGCTGGCCGAGCGTAAGGCGGAACTGGCCGACCTCGCCCGCGTCACCGGCTGGCAATATGATTGCCACCATACCGACCGTTCGGCGAGTGCCGCGCTGATGTGGATTTACCAGGCCCTGGGGCGGGTGCACTGATGCTGACCCTTGGCACATTGGGTTTCACCGCCCCCTGGTTGCTTCTGGGCCTCGCAGCCCTGCCGATCCTGTGGTTCCTGCTGCGCGCGGTGCCGCCCGCGCCGATCCGCCGGATGTTCCCGGCGGTGACGCTTCTTCTGGGGCTGGAAGACGAGCAAACCGAAACTGACAAGACGCCGTGGTGGCTTTTGCTGCTGCGCACGCTGGCGATTGCCGCCGTGATCATCGGTTTTGCCGGCCCGGTCCTGAACCCACAGACCGAGCGGACAGGGGCCGGCCCGCTTCTTGTGATGATCGACGGCACATGGGCCGATGCGCGCGATTGGGGCCAGCGGATCGAGCGGTTGGATATGCTGCTTGCCGAAGCCTCGCGCAACGGGCGCCCCGTGGCGGTGGTCACGCTGACCGACCGGCCCGTCGGCGCGCTGCCGTTTCAATCCGCCGATGCGTGGCGTGCGCGCCTGCCCAGCCTGACACCGCAGCCTTGGGTGCCGGTGGGCGAAGAGGTGCTGGCCTGGTGGGACAGCGCCGAGGCGGATGGTTTCGACACGTTCTGGATGTCCGATGGTCTTGACTATGACTGGCGCGACGCCCTTTTGGCGCGGGCCGAGGCACAGGGCGATGTGACGGTCTTCGAAAGCGCGCGCCCGGCCTATGTGCTGCGCCCGTCGGAATTTTCCGATGGCGAAATTCTGGTGCGCGGCAGCCGCGCGGTGGCCGGGGACGTCACCACGCTGTCGATTGCCGCGCAGGGCCTTGACCCCAACGGTATCCCGCGCGTTCTGGCCCGCGCCGACCTGCGGTTCGCGCCGTCGGCAACTTACGCGGAATTGCCGCTGTCGCTGCCTCCAGAACTGCGCAACCGGATCACGCGTTTCGAGATCGAGGGTATCCGGTCCGCCGGGGCGGTCACGCTGACCGATGACGCCCTGCGCCGCCGCGAGGTGGCGCTGATCGCCGGACGCGACGACCGCGAGGGGTTGGAGCTTCTCTCACCCACCCACTACCTCGAACAGGCGCTGGAACCGACCGCCGACCTGATCACCGGCGCGCTGTCCGACATCTTGCTGGCCAATCCGGACGCCATCGTGCTGGCCGATGTCGCCACCATTTCCGATGGCGAGGCCGAGCCACTGGCCGAATGGGTCGATAAGGGCGGGCTGCTGGTGCGCTTTGCCGGGCCGCGCCTTGCGTCAAGCGATGTCAGCCGGGACGAGGAAGACCCGCTGATGCCCGTGCGCCTGCGCGCGGGCGGGCGCACGGTGGGCGGCGCGATGAGTTGGGGCGAGCCCAAGACCCTGCGCCCCTTTGCCGACACCTCGCCCTTCTTCGGGCTGCCCGTGCCCGATGAGGTCCGCGTGACCGCGCAGGTCATGGCCCAGCCCGACCCGACGCTGGCCGACCGGACGATTGCGTCGCTTGCCGATGGCACGCCGCTGGTGACCCGCAAGCGCGTGGGGCAGGGACAGATCGTGCTTTTCCACGTGACCGCCAATGCCGAATGGTCGTCGCTGCCTCTGTCGGGTCTTTTCGTGCAGATGCTCGAACGCCTTGCCGTCTCGACCCGTCCCGCCACGCCCACCGCCGACGATCTTGCCGGGACGACATGGGTGCCGGACCAGACGCTGACCGCCTTTGGCGATGTGATCGACGCGGGCGCCTTGCCCGGCGTCGCGGGCGAGGCGCTGGTCGAACCGGTGCCGGGGCCGGACCTGCGCCCCGGGCTCTATCGCGACGAAGACCGTCTTCTGGCGTTCAACGTGGTGAACGACGAGACCGAGCTTGCGCCCTCCGTCTGGCCCGCCAGCGTGCCCGTCGAGGGGCTGTCCGTGGCGCGTGAGACGCTTTTGAAGGGCGCGTTCCTGACGGCGGCGCTGGCGTTTCTGTTCATCGATCTTGTCGCCTCGCTTTGGCTATCGGGCCGGCTTTTCGGCCCGCGCGCCGGTGTGACAGCCTCGCTGCTTCTTGCCCTCGCGATCCTGCCGCACCAGGGGCTGGCGCAAGAGTCGCAGGCCGACCTCTTCGCGCTTGAGGCCACGACCGAGGTCGTTCTGGCCCATGTCGTCACCGGCGACAGGTCGCTGGATGCGGCCGCCGCCGCGGGCTTGCGCGGTTTGTCGGAGATCCTCACCCGCCGCACGTCCATCGAACCCGCCGACCCGATCGCCGTGAACCTTGAGACTGATGAACTGGCGTTTTTCCCGATCCTCTACTGGCCCGTCACCCCCGACCAGCCACAGCCATCCGCCGAAGCCTATGCCCGGCTGAACACCTATCTGCGCACCGGCGGGATGATCGTGTTCGACACGCGGGACGCGGATGTATCGCGCTTCGGGGGCTCGGGCCCGAACGGGCGCAAGCTGCAACAACTCGCGCGCCCGCTGGATATCCCGCCGCTTGAGCCGATCCCCGAAGATCACGTGCTCACCCGCACCTTCTATCTGCTGCAGGATTTCCCGGGTCGCCACGCCAGCCGCGATGTCTGGGTCGAGGCCGCGCCGCCGGATGCCGAGCGTGCCGAGGGCATGCCGTTCCGCAACCTCAACGACAACGTCACGCCGGTGGTGATCGGCGGCAATGACTGGGCCGCGGCCTGGGCGACGGATGCAAACGGGCGCCAGATGTTCCCGGTCGGGCGCGGGTTCACCGGCGAGCGCCAGCGCGAGATCGCCTATCGCTTCGGGGTGAACCTGATCATGCATGTGCTGACCGGCAACTATAAGTCGGATCAGGTGCATGTGCCCGCGCTTCTCGATCGGCTGGGTCAGTGATGGCGGGGTCGGTGATCTTCGATTCGTTGCTGCCGATGGTGGCGATCTGGTCGCTGGGCGCGGTGGCGGTGATCTTGCTGTCACTGGCCCTCTGGCGCGGGCTGTCGGGCGCGTGGCTGCGCATGGCCGCCCTTGCCGCGCTGCTTCTGGCCATCGCCAACCCGTCGCTGCAAACCGAAGAGCGTGAGGCACTGACCGATATCGTCGTTGCCATTGTCGATGAAACCGCGAGCCAGCGGATTTCCGACCGCGCCGCGCAGACGGCGGAGGCGCTTGAAGAGATCGAGGCGCAGGTGGCCGCCCTGCCCAATACCGAATTGCGCGTTGCCCGCGTGGCGGATGCCGAAGGCGACGGCGGCAGTCAGGTGCTCAGCGCGCTGGCCAATGTCATGGCCGAGGAACCGCGCGCGCGGCTGGCCGGGGCGATCCTGCTGACCGATGGGCAGGTCCACGATATCGAGCGTGCGCCGGTCCTGCCGGCACCGCTGCACACGCTGCTGACCGGGCGCGCGGATGACTGGGACCGGCGGCTGATCGTGCAGAACGCGCCCGCCTTCGCGATTCTGGGCGAGCCTGTCACGCTGACCCTCGAGATCGAGGATCAGGGCAATGTGCCCGAGGATATAGGCGCGACCGCTTCCCTTGAGATTTCCGTCGACGGTGAAGAGCCAGAGGTGTTTCAGGTGCCCGTGGGCCGCCCACTGGAACTGCCAGTGACGCTGCCCCATGGCGGGATGAACGTGCTGCAATTCACCGCCCCCGCCGCCGAGGGCGAGCTGACCGACCGCAACAACTCCGCCGTCATCCAGATTAACGGGGTGCGCGACCGGTTGCGCGTGCTGCTTGTGTCGGGCGCGCCGCATCCCGGCGAACGCACGTGGCGCAACCTGCTCAAATCCGACAGCTCGGTCGATCTGGTGCATTTCACCATTCTGCGGCCGCCCGAAAAGCAGGACGGTGTGCCGGTCAACGAACTGTCGCTGATCGCCTTTCCGACGCGCGAGCTGTTTCTGGAAAAGATCGACGAGTTCGATCTGATCATCTTCGACCGCTACAAAAGGCGGGGCATCCTGCCGTCGATCTATCTTGATAACGTGCGCCAGTATGTCGAACGCGGCGGCGCGGTTCTGATCGCGGCGGGGCCGGATTTCGCGACCGCCAATTCGATCTTCCGGTCGCCGCTGGGCGATATTCTGCCCGCGGCCCCGACAAGCCGGGTGATCGAGGAAGGGTTCTATCCGGAAGTGTCCGAACTGGGCGACCGCCACCCGGTGACCGAAGGGCTGGCCGCGTTTTCGCCGCTGGCCGGTCTGGGGGGTGATGACGCGCCCGAATGGGGCCGCTGGATGCGCCTGATCGACGTGACGGCACAAAGCGGTCAGACGGTGATGGAAGGCCCCGATGCGCGCCCGCTTCTGGTGCTTGACCGTGTGGGGGAAGGGCGCGTGGCCCTGATGGCATCCGATCACGCGTGGCTCTGGTCGCGAGGGTACGAGGGCGGCGGGCCGCAGCTTGAACTGCTGCGCCGGCTGGCGCATTGGATGATGAAGGAGCCCGAGCTTGAGGAAGAGGCGCTGAGCGTCACCGCCGAGGGCCAGACCATGACCATCGCGCGCCGGAGCCTTGAGCTTGCCGTGCCGGAGGTCGAGATCACCGGGCCGGATGGCAGTGTCGTGGCCGTGCCGCTGACCGAGACGACGCCGGGCCGGTTCACGGCGGAATACGACGCGCCCGAGATCGGGCTTTACCGGCTGGCCAATGGCGACCAGGAGGCCGTGATTGCCCTTGGCCCCGCCGCACCGCGCGAGTTCGTTCAGACGATTGCGAGCGGTGAGACACTTGCGCCGCTGGTTCGGTCAACGCGCGGCGGGGTCGTCAGCGTGGAAGACGGCGTGCCCGACCTGCGCCGGGTGCGCGCGGGCCGCCCCGCCGCCGGACGCGGCTGGATCGGGATCACCCCGCGCGAGGCATTTCTGACCGCGGATGTCACGGTGCGCCCGTTCCTGCCCTCATGGGCGTTTCTGCTGGTCGCCGCACTTCTGGCAATCGGTGCGTGGCTTTGGGAAGGGCGCCGAACGGTCAGCGCTGCGGCAAAGTCAGGATAAACGGGTCCCCGTCCCAGCCTTCGGTATTGGTGCGGGCGCGGATCACGACCCTCTCCACCCCTTCAGCGATCTCGACCCCGCCCAGTGACCGGGTAAAGGGCTGTTCGTTCACATGCGGATGAAAGAGCGTGCGCGTGCCCAGAATCGCCCCGTCTTCGGTTTCCACGCGCCAGCCGTCGGCATAGTCGTCCCACCCGGTATCGCCATGGGACAGCGTGACCGAGACCTGCCAACTGCCACCCTGCCAATCGGCGCGGGCGTCTTCGATCACGGCTGGATCGGCGGCGGCGGCAAGCCCGGCGGCCATTGGTAAGACACTCAAAAGAAGTGATTTCGTGCGCATTTGCCCTCTGGGGATGGCTTTGATTGCGCGTATGCTACCCCAAAGTTCAGGCGGGCGAAGTCACGAGTTCGTGGCGGCAAACCAAGATGATGCTTGCCAAAACGGATAATTGGTTATATTTTTTTACCAATCCAGCGCAGGGAGGACTGTTTATGGAAATGCCGGCCCCGAACCCAAAGGTTCTTGCTAAGAAGTCGCGCATCATCGCGCGCCTGCAATCGGTTCTGCCCGCCGACGCGGTGATCCATGAAGCGGCCGAGACGGTGGCCTATGAATGCGACGCGCTAACCGCCTATAAATGTCCGCCGCTCTGCGCGATCTTGCCCGCCAGTACCGAAGAGGTCGCCGCGGCCCTGAAAATCTGCCACGAAGAGGGCGTGCCTGTGGTGCCGCGCGGGTCGGGCACGTCGCTGGCCGGTGGCGCGCTGCCCACCGCCGATTGCGTGATCCTTGGCGTGGCCAAACTCAACGACGTGATCGAAACCAATTACGACGACCGCTATATCCGCGTTCAGTCGGGCCGCACGAATCTCAGCGTGACGGGCGCCGTCGAACATGAAGACTTTTTCTATGCCCCCGACCCGTCGTCGCAGTTGGCCTGCGCCATCGCGGGCAATATCGCGATGAATTCGGGCGGCGCGCATTGCCTGAAATACGGGGTCACCACCAACAACCTGTTGGGTGTCACGATGGTGATGATGGACGGCACCGTGGTCGAGGTGGGCGGCGCGCATCTTGATGCCGGCGGGCTTGATCTTTTGGGCGTAATCTGCGGGTCCGAAGGCCAGCTTGGCGTCGTCACCGAAGCCACGCTGCGCATCCTGCGCAAGCCCGAGGGCGCGCGGCCCGTGTTGATGGGCTTCAACGACAACGAGGTCGCGGGCGCTTGCGTGGCGGACATCATCAAGGCTGGCGTGCTGCCGGTGGCGATCGAATTCATGGACCGGCTCTGCATCGAGACCACGGACAAGTTCGCCAAGGCGGGGTATCCCGATTGCGAGGCGCTTTTGATCGTGGAGGTCGAGGGGTCCGAGGCCGAGATCGACGAACAGTTGGGCGTGATTATGCAGATCGCGCGCAAGCATGACCCGGTCGAGTTGCGCGAAAGCAAATCGCCCGAGGAAAGCGCGAAAATCTGGCTGGGCCGCAAATCGGCGTTCGGGGCCATCGGGCAGATCAACGATTACATGTGCCTCGATGGCACGATTCCGGTGTCGTCGCTGCCTTACGTGCTGCGCCGGATCGGTGAGATGAGCAAGGAATACGGGCTGGATGTGGGTAATGTGTTCCACGCGGGCGACGGCAACATGCACCCGCTCATCCTGTTCGATGCCAACAAACCCGGCGATCTGGAACTGTGCGAGGCGTTCGGGGCCGAGATCCTCAAGCTGTGCGTCGAGGTGGGCGGCTGCCTGACCGGCGAACATGGCGTTGGCATCGAAAAGCGCGACCTGATGCATGCGCAGTTCACGCCCGAGGATATGGAAATTCAGATGCGTCTGAAGGATGTGTTCGACCCCGATTGGCTGTTGAATCCGGCCAAGGTGTTCCCGCTGTCCATCACCGAAACCCGGCGCGAGGCCGCGCAAGCCGCGGCGTGACGCGACACGCATGTGCGGGGGCAGGGGGCTGTCTGCCCCCTTGCGGCGCAAGCGCCGCCACCCCCGAGCGTATTTTCGACAAGAAGAAAGACCTGACCCGTGATCGAACCGACATCTGAGACAGAGCTGGCCGAAGCGCTGGCCGGGGCGGACGGCCCCTTGCGCGTCACCGGTGGCGGCACGCGCCCCGTGGGCAACCCGGTGACCGGAGAGGTTCTGTCGACCGCTCGGCTATCGGGGATCGAGCTTTATGAGCCCGGCGCGCTGACCTTTGTCGCCAAGGCGGGCACGCCGCTGGCCGAGATCGAGACGGCGCTGGCGGCAGAAAACCAGCGCCTGCCGTTCGAGCCGATGGACCACCGCACGCTGCTGGGCACATCTGGCGCGCCGACCATCGGCGGGGTTGTGGCCGCGAACGTGTCGGGCCCGCGCCGCATTCAGGCGGGTGCCTGCCGGGACAGCCTGATCGGGGTGCGGTTCGTCACCGGGGAAGGCACCGTGGTCAAGAATGGCGGCCGCGTGATGAAGAACGTCACCGGCTATGACCTCGT
>JABDPT010000003.1 GCA_013042605.1 Paracoccaceae bacterium | reverse complement strand
CCGGGTCACACGGTGCGCGGCGAATACACCAAGGGCGGCGGCGTGCCCTGCCTTGTGGCGGTCGACAATGATGCGTCGGGCCGCGCGCTTGAGATCGGTCTTTCCTATTGCTCGGCCATTGGCGGCGGGCGTTCGGGGATCATCGAGACCAACTTCCGCGAGGAATGCGAAACCGACCTCTTCGGTGAGCAGGCGGTGCTTTGCGGCGGTCTTGTCGAGCTGATCCGCATGGGGTTCGAGACGCTGGTCGAGGCCGGCTATGCGCCCGAGATGGCGTATTTCGAGTGTCTGCACGAAGTCAAACTGATCGTCGACCTGATCTATGAGGGCGGCATCGCGAACATGAACTACTCGATCTCGAACACCGCCGAATATGGCGAGTATGTTTCGGGCCCGCGCATCCTGCCGTACGATGAGACGAAGGCACGGATGAAGGCGGTTCTGACCGACATCCAGTCGGGCGCGTTCGTGCGGGACTTCATGACCGAGAACGCGGTGGGCCAGCCCTTCTTCAAGTCGACACGGCGCAACAACGACGCGCACCAGATCGAGGAAGTGGGCGAAACACTGCGCGGCATGATGCCGTGGATTTCGGCCGGCAAGATGGTTGATAAGGCGAAGAACTAACGCATAACATCGGTGGCCCGGCGCAGGGTCGGGCCACCGGTTCAAAGCATGAGCAGTCTGCGCATCATCAATGCCCCCAAGGACATCAAGCCGCATGTGATCGCGGGGTCGCATGCCACGTTTCTTGAGCATCAGGACCGCGCGCCGTTCGCCTTTCCGAACAATGCCCATGAACTGCTGATCGAACCGGAAATCCATGCCGCTTTCCGGGACGCGCGAGGCAAGGATCTCTCTGAAAGTCCGGTGATCTTTGCCGCTTATCGGGGCGACGACCTGGCGGGTTACGTGCGCCTGTCCGACCATGCCCGGCATGATCCGGCGCCCAATTCCAGTGTCTCGATCGAAGACATATATGTCCTGCCCGCCTTTCGCCAAACCGGTGTGGCCCGTGCCCTGCTGGATCACGTGCGCGCGCTCGCCGATATCCGCGACTGGGACAACCTTTCGGCCACGGTCTGGGCCGGGAACGACGGGTCCGACAGGCTTTTTGCGCAGGCGGGCTTTGCCCCTCAAGCCACGCGCTATCGCTATGGTCCGGCGCGGATCGCAAAGGACTATCCGGTTCCCCCGAAACCGCCATTACCGCTTTGGATCTGGTCGGCACTTGGGGCCGCGCTGATCCTTGGGGCCGGGACACTGGCCGCTTTTGTCGGACGATGACGGCGTCACTGACCCCCAAACCGGCGGACTGGCTGTCGATTCTGGCGCTTGGGTTCCTGTGGGGGTCGTCTTTCATGGCCGCCAAGATCGCGCTGGCCGATTTCGGACCGCTGACGCTGGCGGCGGCGCGAATTGTGCTTGGGGCGGTGCTTTTGCTGGCGGTTGTGGCGCTCACGGGCCGGTCGCTGCCGCGGGGCGCGCGGGCCTGGGGGTTTGTGCTGGCCTTCGCCGTCTTTTCCAACGCCTTGCCGTTCTTCCTATTGAACTGGGCGCAGCTGACTGTGCCCTCGTCCTTCGCCGGGATCATGCAGGCGACGGTGCCGTTCTTCGTGCTGCCGCTGGCGATCGCGTTCGTGCCGGGCGAGACTTTTGGCTGGGGCAAGCTTGCGGGGCTTTTGGTCGGGTTTCTGGGCGTCGTGATCCTGATCGGGCCGGGAGAGCTTGTGGCGGGTCCGGCGGCGGTGTTGCCGCGGCTGGCCTGCGTGGGTGCCGCGCTTTGCTATGCGCTGGGCGGGCTGGTCACGCGGCTGGCGCCGAAGATGGACCAGATCGCCTATAGTGCGGCGGCTTTGGCCGTGGCGGGCGTGCTTTCAACCCCGGCCGCACTTTGGGTCGAAGGGGTGCCCGAGATACCGGGCGCGGCGTCTTTGACCGCGCTGGCGTTTCTGGCGGCGGGGCCGACGGCGTTGGCCGCGCTTTTGTTGGTGCGCACGATCCGGTCGGCGGGGCCGACCTTTGTGACATTGGTCAACTACATGGTGCCGGTCTGGTCGGTTTTGCTGGGCGTTTTGTTGCTGGCCGAGGCTTTGCCGGGTAGTTTCTTCTGGGCGATGGCGCTGATCCTTGTCGGGCTGACACTCAGCCAGTTTTCAGCGCTGCAACAGCTTGTGCATGGCGGCCGCAAGGCGTAGCGCTCGCCCCCATGAACACCGCATCCCCCTCCAATCCCGGACTTCTCAACTGGCTGTTGATCCTTGGCCTTGGTGTGGTTTGGGGAACGGCGTTCATGAGCGTCTCTGCCTCTCTCGAAGGGTTCGGGCCGTGGACGGTGGCGGCGGGGCGTACGGGGCTGGCCGCGCTGGTTCTGGTGGCGGGCGGGGCCTTGATCGGGCAAGGGATATCGCATCTGAAAACGCCGCGCGCCTGGGGCATGGCGGCGGCGATTGGCGCGGGGAGTACAGCCTTGCCGTTCCTCTTGCTGGCCTGGGGGCAGCAACATGTGCCCTCGGCCTTCGCGGGTGTCGCGATGGGGGCGGTGCCGCTGTTGATCCTGCCGCTGGTCTATGTGTTTTCGCCCGAGGAAGGGATTGGCCCGCGCCGGATTATCGGCGTGACGCTGGGCTTTGTCGGGCTGGCCGTTCTGATCGGGCCGGATGTGTTCGACCGGTCGGGCAGTTCGCTGGAAGGGCTGGGGCGGCTGGCCTGTGTGGGGGCGACGGCGTGCTATGCGGTGGGATCGATCCTGACGCGGCGCGCGCCGGCAATGCCGCCGATCGCACTCGCGGCGGCGACGATGCTGGTGGCGGCCTGCGTTCTGGTGCCGCTGGCGGTCGCGATCGAGGGGGTGCCACGCGCCCTGCCCGCCGGGCCGACGGCGGCGTTGCTGTATCTTGCGCTTTTTCCCACCGCGCTTGCGGCCTTCCTTCGGGTGCAGGTGATCACCACCGCCGGGTCGCTTTTCATGAGCCTTGTCAGTTACATGGTGCCGGTCTGGGCGGTGATCTTTGGCGTGACGCTGCGCAGCGAGGCGTTACCGCCACAGCTTTACATCGCGCTGGCGATCATCCTTGCGGGGATCGGGTTGAGCCAGTGGCGGAGCTTCAGCGCGCTGTGGCGGCGTTAGGGCATTTTCGGGTCGGCGGGAACGGTGGCAGGACAGCACAGACCCGCGGGGTGGCGCAAGAGCGCCGCCCCATGGGGGCGGGTCGGCGCTGCCCGGCGGGCCGCCGGGCGGGACATAAATCGTTGCTAATCAGATCATCATCGAAAAAATTGTCCGTCGATGATCAGGAGAGTGTGAGATGACCAAGCTTCCCGGTGTCGCTATCCTTGCCTTGGGCTTTCTTGCGGCTTGCAGCATGCCAACGCCCGATGACGCCACCCGCGATACGTCCGCGCTTTACACCCCGCCCGAAGCCTCGGGACTTGTCGGTGTGCGCCCCTATCCCGGGCCGCGCGACGTGTGTCAGGTGATCGGCGAAAACGATCTGACGATTGATTACCTGGATCACACCGAGCTTCTGATCGGCTGTCCGGCGCATGAAATCGGCGCGATCGATGACCGCGTGTCCGAAGGCGGGGTACTGCAAACGCAGGTCGGCGACTGGATGCTTCTGTCGATCCCACAGGGCTAGCCTGTCAGACCGCCGCCTCAACCTCGGACACGATGCCGTCGACGACCGCGCTCAACAGCCCCTCATCCTCGCATTCGGCCATCACGCGGATGAGCGGTTCGGTGCCGGATTTGCGGATCAGCAGGCGCCCGGTCCCCTCAAGCCGCCCTTCGGCATCGCGGATCGCGGCCTGCACCGGGGCCTGCCCCAGCGGGTCGGCGCCATCGCCGTAGCGGACGTTCTTGAGAAGCTGAGGCACGCGCGCGAATTGGTGCGCCAATGTGCTGGCCGGTTTGCCGGTTTCGACCATTTCGCGCAGAAATTGCAGCCCGGCGATAAGCCCGTCGCCGGTGGTCGTGTAATCGGTCATGACGATATGGCCGGACTGTTCGCCGCCCATGTTGAAGCCGCCCTTCCGCATCGCCTCGACGACATATCGGTCGCCGACGCCGGTGCGGTGAAGCGTGATCCCCTGCCCCGCCAGGTGCCGTTCGAGCCCTAGGTTCGACATGACGGTGGCGACAAGAGTGTTGCCCGACAGCCGGTCTTCCGACGCCCAGCGGCTGGCCAACAGGCCCATTATCTGGTCGCCATCGGCCAGCGTGCCGGTTTCATCGAGGATCATCACCCGGTCGGCGTCGCCATCAAGGCAGATGCCAAGGTCCGCCCCGTGTTCGCGCACGGTTTTCGCGGCAAGGGCGGTGTCGGTGGACCCGCAGCCCTGATTGATATTGGTGCCGTCCGGGCTGACGCCGACGGGAATAACCTCGGCCCCCAGTTCCCAAAGCACTTCCGGCGCGGCGCGGTAGGCGGCCCCGTTGGCGCAGTCGATCACGATCTTGAGGCCATCGAGACGGAGGGCCGACGGGAAGGTGGATTTGGCGCGTTCGACATAGCGGAAGCGGCCATCGTCGATACGCTTGGCGCGGCCGATGTTTTCAGCCGCCGCGAGGGTGATGTCGCCGTCGAGGATCGCCTCGATCTCGGCCTCGGCCTCATCTGACAGCTTGAAGCCATCGGGGCCGAAGAACTTGATGCCGTTGTCCTGATGCGGGTTGTGGCTGGCCGAGATCATCACGCCGACATCGGCCCGCATGGACGTGGTCAGAAGGCCCACGGCGGGCGTTGGGACAGGACCAAGTAGCAGGACGTTCATACCAGTAGAGGTGAAGCCCGCGGTCAGGGCGTTTTCGAACATATAGCCCGAAAGCCGCGTGTCCTTGCCGATGACCACGCGGTGCGCGGCCGAGCCGTCGCGCCGGAAATAGCGCCCGGCAGCCGCACCAAGGCGCAGCGCCATTTCCGCCGTCATCGGGTGTTTGTTGGCCGTGCCGCGCACGCCGTCAGTGCCAAAAAGCTCACGCATCCTGCTCGTCCTCGTAACCCTCATTGATCGCCAGATGAAGGCGCAAGGCCTGCCTGGTCTCGTTCACGTCGTGTACCCGAAGGATCTGTACGCCTTGCGCCGCCCCATGCAGCGCCACGGCAACGGATCCGGGCATCCTGTCCTTGGCCGCCTCTGCCTTGCCGAGTGTCCCGATAAACCGTTTGCGGGACGCGCCCAGAAGGATTGGCTGGCCGAGGTCATGATAAACCGAAAGGTGGCGCAGCAGGGACACATTATGTTGCAGTGTCTTACCAAATCCGATGCCGGGGTCGACGATGATGTTGCGCTTTTCGATCCCCGCACGGCGGGCTGCGCGGATGCGGCCGGCCAGATAGGTGGCGACCTCCTGGACCACATCATCGTAATGGGGGTCCGCCTGCATTGTCTTGGGGTCGCCCAGGGCATGCATCAGGCAGATCGGTACGCCGCGCGCGGCGACAAGGGGGGCCATGGCGGTGTCGAAGGTCATGGCCGAGACGTCGTTGACGATATCGGCCCCGGCGTCGAGGGCGGCTTCGGCCACGGCGGCCTTGCGGGTGTCGATGCTGATGGGTGTCGTGATTCCAGCGGCGCGAATGGCGGCGATGACCGGGGCGGTGCGGGCGATTTCGGTGTCGGTGGGCACGGTATCGGCGCCGGGTCGGGTGCTTTCGCCGCCGATATCGAGGATATCGGCCGCCGCGCTCATGTCCTGGGCGCGCCGGGTGGCGGCTTCGACGCTGGGCAGGTCACCGCCGTCGGAAAAGCTATCGGGCGTAACGTTGAGAATGCCCATGACGCGGGGGCGGTCCATGGAGAGGCCCGCGATGGGCGCGCGCGGGGTGCAGATGCGGGCCTCTTGCGCTTTCGAAAGCAGCGTGGCCGGGGTGCGCGGCTCGGTCCGGCCATAGGGGCGCAGGGCGGCGGTCCAGACCGTGGGACTGCCGGCGAGCGGGCGACCCCAAGAGGGGCGCGGGCCAAGTTGCGGAAAGGATTCGAGGAATTCGGTCATGCGGGCGGTGTTAGATCGGCGATATCGACCGGGGCGGCGGCACCCAGTTCGCGGGCCAGCCAGCGGGCGAGCGTCGCGGGGTCGTCATTTGCCGGGGGATCAGTGGCGTCGAGCACCATTTTCGACGGGGCCCAGACGCTGATCCGGCCCTTGCGGCTGGCCCAGTCAAGCTCTGTCCGGCTGTCGACAACGACACAGCGTTTGTCGCGCGCGGCCAGCACCCAGGCCGAGGTCTCTAGATCAAGAAGGTCGATGCGGCGTTGGGCCAATGCAACCGGCACCTGCGGGCGGGGCAGGCCGCTGTGGCTGACGCAGAGGATCGCGGGCACGCCGCGCGCCTCGATCCCGTCAAGCCAGGGTTTGAGATGTGGCGAGGTCATGGCCTCTACCGTCAACATGAAAACAAGCGGTGCGGGCGTGTCGGGTTCGGCGTTGACGGTTTCGGGCAGGGTGTCGCGGGTGCGCACGATTTCGACGCCAAGCGCCCCCGGCCCGAGATCGAGTTTTTCGATGCGGATAAAACAGCGCAGCGCCTGCGGTTCGGCCAGCACACGGGCGGCCACGCGTTCGGCAAGGGTTTCCAGCAGGTTCAGGCGTTCGACGGCCAGTTCGGCGGCGATGGCATCGGTTATCCGGTCATAGCTCAGGATGCGGTCGACATCGTCGGCCAGCTCGCCCTGCGGGCGCACCTCGACCACGACGTTGAAACAAACGCGCTGGGTGCGGCCGCGTTCAGGCTGAAACGCGCCAATCTCGACCTCGACCACGTGATCGCGCAGAGAGATGCGGTCATGCGGGGTATCGGGCGCGGTGGCTTGCGCGCGACGTTCGGGATGTGAGAAGGCGAGGCTGATTTCTGGGGGCATCAGGTGGGTCCAGGGTTCGTCGGCACGAGCCTAGCAACCGCCCCACCACGCAGGCGCGCGCAAGACCGGCGCGAAGCCGTGCGGATGCGACGTTACTGGCGGGCCAAACGCTGGGGCTGGCGATAGAAGTGGTGGTACCCGATCGTCGTGGTGCGCGGATAGACGCGTGCCCAGCGCGGATTGACCGACTTGGTATGGTAATGCGTCGCACCTTCGGTGAGGTTACGCGGCGCACCCTCGGACAGCATCAGCTTGGCGATCTTGCCGACCTTGGCATAGGCGCGCGGTTCATTGATCACTTCGGCATGCCCGTCGCAGGAATAGGTGAACTGGCAGCGGTATTTCTCGCCCGTGCCCTGATAGATCACGTCGCAGACGGTGTCTGGATAGCGGGCGCTGTCGACCCGGTTGAGGATCACTTCGGCCACGGCGAAGATGCCCTTGATGGTCTCGCCCCGCGCTTCGAAATACAGCGCCTCGGCAAGGCAGCGCCAGTTTTCGCCGCCCTTGGGCGTCGGCAGTGCGGCGAGGTATTCCGGATCGAAGCGGCTGACGGCGACATCGTCGGAGGGCGCGGTGCGCTTGGCGCGGGGTTCCACCGACAGGCGGCGGACATTGTTCGGAGAGAGCGCGCGGAAGGCGGCATGCTCGGCCGACATCATCGATTGAAACTGTTCGTTGAAAGCGACGGTCGGATTGTTGGACTGGCTGATCACGACCTCAGCGGTGGCGGGTGCATTGATCATGCACGCCACGAAACCGATCGCCCACAGTGTGGGTTTCTTGAACATGATGCCCCCTAACGGCGTACTAGTGCAGGCCATAAACCTGCGGCAAGCGGCGTCGGGATAATCGAAATGGGCGCGAAGGTCCAGTATCGGCACAGTTCGGGCTAATTTTTACCATAATGCGTGGACAATTGTCTGGATGCTGCGGTGCAGAAAGGCTCTGGGAAACAGTCGCTTAGAGTCGATCGCCGTTCGCGCGGATCGCCAGATGTGCGGCGGCAAGTCGCGCAACCGGCACACGGAACGGCGAACACGAAACGTAGTCAAAGCCCGCTTCGCGACAGAATGCGATCGAATCCGGGTCGCCCCCATGTTCGCCGCAAACCGACAAAACCACATCGGGTCGCCCGATTCGTCCGCGTTCGGCGCCGATGGTCAAAAGCTCGCCCACGCCATCGACATCAAGCCGGTGGAACGGGTCTTCCAGAAAGACGCCCTGATTGACGTATGAGCCCATGAAACGGCCAGCATCGTCGCGCGAGAGGCCATAGGCCATCTGTGTCAAGTCATTGGTTCCGAAGCTCAGGAAAGAGGCGTGGGTCGCAATCTCCTCGGCGCGCAAGGCAGCGCGCGGGGTTTCGACCATGACGCCAAGCCGGTAGTGGAAGTCCACGCCGCTTTCGGCGCGCACTTCGGCGGCAACGGTATCAATCCGGGCTTTGACGAGTTCAACCTCGCGTTTGGCGGACACCAGCGGGATCATCACCTCGGGTACGACGGGGTCGCCAAGACGGCTTGCCTCGACCGTGGCCTCGAAGATCGCGCGGGCCTGCATGTCGTAGATCTCGGGCACCGTGATGCCAAGGCGGACGCCGCGCATGCCGAGCATCGGGTTGAATTCCGACAGCGCTTCGACCCGGCGGGTGACGGTCGCAACTGACAGATCAAGCGCGTCGGCCAGTTCGCGCAGACCCTCGCGCCCGGCGGGCAGAAACTCGTGCAGGGGCGGATCAAGCAGGCGGATGCAGACCGGCAGACCCTGCATGATCTCGAAAAGTGCGATGAAATCGGCGCGCTGCATCGGCAAAAGCCGTTCGATAACGGCAGCACGGTTTTCCGACCCGTCGGCAAAAATCATCTCGCGCATGACGGTCAGGCGGTCTTCGTGGAAGAACATATGTTCGGTCCGACACAGCCCGATGCCTTCGGCATTGAAGGCGCGGGCCATGCGCGCCTCTTCCGGAGTGTCGGCATTGGCGCGCACGCCGATGTCGCGCATGTCGTCGGCCCAGCCGAGAAGGGTCTGGAACGCATCGTCAAGTGCGGGTTCGAGAAGCTGCGCCGAGCCAATGATCGCCTCGCCCGCCGTGCCGTCGAGCGTGATGATGTCGCCTTCGTGAAACACGCGGCCGTCGTCGCCGGTCAGGGTCTTTTCGCGGCGGTTGAGGCTTAGACCCGAGGCCCCCACCACACAAGGCAGGCCAAGACCGCGCGCGATGACGGCGGCGTGGCTGGTCATGCCGCCGCGTTCGGTCAGGACGCCGACGCTGGCATGCATGCCGCGAATATCCTCGGGCGAGGTTTCGCGGCGTACGAGGATGCAGGGTTCGTCGCGAGCCGCACTTGATTGCGCAGCGCGAGAGGAGAAAACGATACGCCCGGTGGCCGCACCGGGGCTGGCGGCGATGCCGCGCGCAAATGCGTCACGGTAGCCGCGCGGATCGACCTGCCGGTGCAGAAGTTCGGGCAAGGCGGTGGGTTCGACGCGCAAGACCGCTTCTTCGGGTTGGAGGATGCCGTCTTCGGCAAGGGCCACGGCGATGCGCAATTCGGCCCGCGGGCTGCGCGCCACGCGCACCGCATCAAGGATGCTGAGCTTGCCGGCATGAATCGTGAATTCGATCTGCATCTCTTCGCGCAGGCGCGTGCGGCAGAGTGCGCCGAAGCCCTTGAGATCCTCGAACACCTCGGGGCAGACCTCTTCGAGCGAACGCCCGCGGGGGTCGCGGGTAAGATAGAGCGCCCCTGCGCTGCCCTGCATGGCGTCGCGGCCCTGGCTTTGGCTGAGATACCGTCCGGTGATCTGGGGCAGACCGGTTTTCGCGTCGACAAACTGAATCACACCAGAGCCGGAATGTTCCGGCCCGACGCCAAGGGCCATCTCTTGCACCACAAGACCAAGGCCTGCATCGGCAGGCGCACCCTTGGCCTGGCGCAGAAGGCGGGCCGTGGTGCCTTCCCAAGCGCGGGCCATGGATTGCAGGACATCCGTCAGCTGGCGTGCGGGATCCTGTGGAAAGGGTTCGTCGGCCTCAAGCTCATAGGCGTCGAGCAATTCGGCGATTGTCGTCGTGTCGTCGGTTTCATCGAATTCATCCGGGTCGAGCCGCGCGATATGCACCGCGAAAGACTGGATGAACCGGCGATAGAGCGCGTCGGCGGCCTCTTGCCCGAGGGATTGCGACAGTTCGGCGTGGCGGGCGTCGTTCATGCCGATATTGAGCACCGCGCCCGGACCGCCCCAGTCGGGATCCTGGCTTGAGGGACGCACCGAAAGGATCGGCGCATCGCCGAAAATGGCCACGAGCCTGGCGATATCAGGCATTTGCCCGGTGGCGATGGCGCGTACCGCCGGGAAGGACAGCGCGACGGTATGGGGCACAGGCATCTCAAGCCGGATCAGGCGCTGAAGGCACTTGGCGCGTCCACCATGCATGGCAGCCGAGATCGGCGCCGAGGGCGTGATCTCAGTAAAGTCAGTGATTTCAACGTGTTTCTGCACTGCGGCGCGACTCCTTGCCCCGAAGAATAGGGTGTCAGGCTCAGTTGACAAGCGCGCCTTTGTCGCGCCGCTGCGTCACTCTTCCAGGCGGGTCAGATCGGCCACAGAGCCGCAGGTCTCGCGGATGCGGTGCAGAAGGTTGAGGCGATTGCGGCGCAGGACCTCGCTTTCGGCATTGACCTGGACGGTTTCGAAAAAGGCGTCGATGGGCGCGCGCAGACCGGCCATGGCGTGCATGGCGGCGGTGAAATCCTCGGCCTCCATCGCCGGGCCAATGGCCGCCTCTGCACTGTCGAGCGCGGCGAAGAGCGCGCGTTCTTCGTCTGTCTCGGCGAATTTCACGTCGGCGCCGTAAGAGTATTCGACCCCGTCCTTTTCCTCGGCCTGGGTCAGGATGTTGTTGGCGCGGCGGAAGCCCTGGATCAGGTTCTGCCCGTCTTCGGTGGCCAGCGTGGCGGTCAGCGCGTTGGCGCGCTTGACCAGTTGGGCCAGATCGTCGCTGGCGGGCATGGCCAGGCAGGCATCGATCACGTCATGGCGGATGCCCCGATCGCGCAGGTAGACCTTGAGGCGGTCGTGGAAGAAGGCAAGCAGATCGGCGCTTTTGTCGGGGACGACGGTGGCAAGCTCGTCCAACAGCGTGCTTTTGGCGGCGTCATCGCCGTTCTTTTCGCGTAACGTTTCCTGCACGGTGCGCAGCGCGGCCCCGAAGACCCCGCGCTCTGCGATCTCGTTGATGAGGTCTTCGACGGCCTGGAGATCGGCGGCGTCGGCCTCGTCCTTGTTCAGTGCCGCCTTGTGGCGCAGCAGCGCCTTGTCGAAATAGGTATCGAGCCTGAGGCGCAGATCGTTTTCGAGCACCAGCCGGATCACGCCAAGGGCCGCGCGGCGCAATGCGAAGGGGTCTTTGGACCCGGTGGGTTTTTCGTCGATGGCCCAGAACCCAGTGAGCGTGTCGAGCTTGTCGGCCAGCGCCACCGCGATCGAGAGCGGTTTGGAGGGCACGTCGTCGGAGGGGCCAAGCGGGGCATAGTGATCTTCGGCCACGGCGGCGATATCGGCATCATGCCCGGCGGCGGCGACGTAATAGCGGCCCATCACCCCCTGTAGTTCGGGGAACTCATAGACCATTTCAGACGAGAGGTCCGCCTTGGCCAGCAATGCGGCGCGGGCCGCCCCTTCGGGATCGGCGCTGACGCGGGGGGCGATGTCGGTGGCAAGGGCCGCGATGCGGGCGATGCGGTCGGCCTGGGTGCCCAGTTTGTTGTGGAAGGTCACGGTGGCCAGCGCGTCGTGCCAGGGCTGCATGCCCGATTTGGCGACGCGCAGGTCGTTTTCCCAGAAGAACTTCGCATCCGAGAGCCGCGCGGAGAGCACCTTTTGATTGCCCGCAAGGATGGTCGCGCCGTCGTCGGGAGTTGTCGTGTTGGCGACGGTCACGAATTTTTCGATGCGCCCGGACTTGGGGTTTCGGACGGAGAAGAACTTTTGATGTTCCTTCATCGA
This sequence comes from Paracoccaceae bacterium, assembly GCA_013042605.1. Lineage (GTDB taxonomy): Bacteria > Pseudomonadota > Alphaproteobacteria > Rhodobacterales > Rhodobacteraceae > JABDPT01. The sequence goes on along the minus strand of JABDPT010000003.1, from coordinate 48,083 downwards.
CGTTTGCAGCACTTCGGGCGGCAGTTCGAGGAAATCGTCGTCGATGGCGCCCATCAGCACGACGGGCCATTCGACAAGGCCCGCGACCTCGGCCAGAAGACCGGGATCTTCCACGACTTCAAGGCCTTGGGCGAAGGCCGTGCTGGTGGCATCAGCCCAGATGTGATCGGCGCGTTCGGTCGGCGACAGCACGACGAAGGCGCGTTTGAGCTTGGCGGTGTAGTCGTCGAACGACGTGACGGTAAAGGCGTCGGGGGCCAGAAAGCGGTGGCCGCGCGTGGTGTCGCCCGAAGTGATGCCGTCGATGTCGAGCGGGACGGTAGTGACCCCGGCCTCATCCGAGAGGATGCAGAGAATGCTGTGCAGCGGGCGCACCCAGCGCAGCGACCCGGCCCCCCAGCGCATCGATTTGGGCCAGGGGAAATTGCGGATGGTGGTTTCAAGCACTTCGGCCACGATCTCGGCCGCCGGGCGGCCCGGGCGCTCGATGGTGGCGAACCAGACCTCGCCCTTCTTGTCGGCGCGCGCTTCGAGCTGATCCTTGGTCAGACCGGTTGCGCGCAAGAACCCTTCCAGCGCTTTATCCGGCGCGTCGGTGCGGGGGCCCTTCCGTTCTTCGCGCAAGGTGGGGCTTTCGGCGGTCAGCCCTTCGAGCGCCAGTGTCAGGCGGCGGGGCGTGGCAAAGGCGGCGGCCCCGGCATAGGTCAGCCCGGCCTCGACCAGCCCATTGGTGATCAGGCGCTGCAAATCCTCGGAGGCGCGCTTTTGCATCCGGGCCGGGATTTCTTCGGAGAAGAGTTCGATCAGAAGATCGGGCATCAGCTGTTATCCTCTGGCGCAGGCGGGCAGCCCGGCGGGGCGGGCTTGCCGTCAAAGACAACCTCGCCGCATTCGTTGATCTGGTGCCAGGCGACGGCCCGGCCATCGGGGAAGACCGCGATCACGCGGTCGATCCCGTAAAGGACGTTGGGTTCGCCAAGCACCGCGCGGGCCTCGCCCGTTTCGAGCGCGGCACCGATGGCGTGGGCGTCAAAGCAGCCGAACCAGCCCGGCGCGTTGAGCGGAACGGCATCCGGATAGGGGGTGGCCGCGTCGGCCAGGCTTGCGTCCATCGTGAAGCAGGCGCGAAAGCGGATGGGCGAGCTGTCGGCGTCGATGGCGTCGAAACCGGCGACATCGAGGGCGGTGATCTGGTCGCCGCTGGTGATCCGCATCGTCACGGTACCACCGTCGGAGGCGAGCCGCACAGGCGTATAGAAGGCATAGACCTGCAACCAGTACATCGCGGCACCGGCGATCAGCCCGCAGGCGATCAGGATCATGCCAAGAACGCGGCCGCTCATGTTCTTTTCGTCCTCATATCCAGTCCAAATTGACCTGCTCGCGGGGATAACGCTCTCCTATACGCTCTTTGAGCGCTTTGAACCGAGGCCGCAAGGACTTGAACTTGCGTTCATGGGTTTCGGCCACGGTCAAACGGATACCGGAGAAGAGGTTGTCGCGCTCCATCGTTTCGAGGATATCAAGCTCTGCGCCTTCGATATCCATCTTGAGAAAGGCGATTTCGCCGCGATCGGCCAGCGTGCGGGCGAGAAATGCGGGGAAGTCTATGAGTTCGACCTCGATCCCATCGCTGTCGTCGATCCCGCGTCCGCCATCGAGGATGGTGCTCTTGACCGAGGCCCCTTTCGGGTTGTCGGCGAAATTCGTGGCGCGTTTGAGGGTTATGTGGCCGGTGGCAACCCCCACGGCCGCATTGTGAAGGGCGACATTGGGTGTGTCGGCGAAGCGCGCCTGAAGTTTTGAGAACGCGAAAGGATCCGGCTCGAAGCAGATGACCTCGGCCCCCGTGGCCGCCAGCGGCCCGGTTACCGCGCCGACATTCGCGCCACAATCGATGGCCAGGTCCCCCGGGCGCAGCATCGAGCAAATCCCCTGGAGAAGCCCCTTGGCATGGGCCGTGCGCATGTTGCGGTCATGCCTGCGGCGCAGTTTTTCGAGGGCGGCAACGGGATCTTCTGTCATGGCCTGAACACCTCAGGCGGCATTGCCCGCAGGCGTTTGCACAAAGGCATCCGCACAGCGTTTGGCGAGCGTGCGCACGCGCCCGATATAGGCCTGCCGTTCGGTGGGCGAGATCACGCCGCGTGCATCGAGCAGGTTGAAGAGGTGGCTGGCCTTGATGCATTGGTCATAGGCGGGGTGCGCCATGATGATGGTCTTGCCGGTTTTCGGATCGAGTGCCGGGGCATCAAGGATGCGGGCGCATTCGGCTTCGGCATCTTCGAAATGCTGCAAGAGGATCGCGGTGTCGGCGATGTCGAAGTTCCAGCGGCTGTATTCCTGTTCGGTCTGGCGGAAGATATCGCCATAGGTCAGCGGAATCGGCGCGCCGGGGTCGTTGAAGGGCATGTCCATCACGTGATCGACGCCCAAAACGTACATCGCCAGCCGTTCCAGACCATAGGTCAGTTCGCCCGAGACGGGGCGGCAATCGTGCCCGCCGACCTGCTGGAAATAGGTGAACTGGCTGACTTCCATGCCGTCGCACCACACCTCCCAGCCAAGGCCCCAGGCGCCGAGCGTCGGGCTTTCCCAGTCATCCTCGACAAAGCGGATGTCGTGAAGCGCCATGTCGATGCCGATGGCACGCAGCGAGCCGAGGTAGAGGTCTTGCAGATCGGGCGGCGAGGGTTTGATGATCACCTGATACTGGTAGTAATGCTGCAGCCGGTTGGGATTTTCGCCGTACCGCCCATCGGTGGGGCGGCGCGACGGCTGCACATAGGCGGCGGCCCAGGGTGTGCTGCCCAGCGCGCGCAGGGTGGTGGCGGGGTGGAATGTCCCGGCCCCGACTTCGAGGTCGTAGGGTTGCAACGCGGCGCAGCCCTGCCGGGCCCAATAGGATTGAAGCCGCAGGATCACGTCCTGAAAACAGGTGGGTTTGTCCAGGGTCCCGGTCATGGCCGCCTCTTGTGGGAAAACGCGTTCTCAATAGGCAACAGGTTGGCGGGGGTCAATCGGCTGCGCGTGCTTATTGGGGTGCATCGGGCGACAGCTTTGATAGGGTCCGTCGTCAAAGGCTTGTGGGGTGTCATGACAATGCGGCTTATTTCGGCGGTTCTGGGGCTGTGCGCAGCCCTTGCGATCTGGATGTTGGGTGCGGGAAGTGCCGCGGCACAGACGCAAAGCTGGGTGCAGATCGAGGCGCGGCCAAGTCTGGCGCAGGCGGAAGACCGCGCGCGCACCTATGCCGCTCAATTGCCGGATGTGACGGGGTACCGGCTGTCGTCGGGGTGGTATGCGATTGCGCTGGGTCCTTACGCGCCGCTTGTCGCCGAAGCACAGCTTGCGCGGTTGCGCGCGCTTGGGGCGATCCCGTCCGACAGTTTCATCGCCGACGGGCGCGGATTCGGGGCACAGTTCTGGCCGGTGGGCGGGGCGATTGCGCCGGTGGCGCCGCCACCCCTTCCCGAGCAACCCGGTGTGACCGAAACCGCTTTCCCGCCAACCGGCGAGACATTGGCCGAGGCGCGGGCCGCCGAGCGCGCGCTGAGCGATCAGGACCGGCGGGATGTTCAAAGCGCGCTGCAATGGGCCGGGTTCTATAACAGCACGATCGACGGTCTGTTCGGGGCGGGCACGCGGCGGTCGATCGCCGCGTGGCAGGCCGCGCAGGGGGTGGAGCCGACGGGGGTTTTGACCACCGCACAGCGCGTTGCGCTGATCGGGGCGTTCAACGAGGCGCGCGAAAGCCTTGGCCTGCAGCTTGTGGCCGACGGGGAGGCGGGGATCGAGATCAATCTGCCGACCAAGCTTGTCGCCTTTGATGGGTATGAAGCACCGTTTGCGCGCTATGCCCCGGTGAACGACAGCGGCGTTCAGGTTCTGCTGATCTCGCAGGCGGGCGATATTGATAGCCTCGCCTCGCTTTACGAAGTGATTCAAACGCTTGAGATCGTGCCGACCGAAGGGCCGCGCCGTTTGAACCGGCGGTCGTTCACGATCGAGGGGCGGGATGACGAGACGCTGACCTATATCACCGCGGAACTGGCGGATGGTGCGATCAAGGGCTTTGCGCTGGTCTGGCCGGTGGCCGATCTTGACCGGCGCGCGTTGGCCTTTGGGGCGATGCAAAGCTCTTTCCGGTCACTGGGCGGTGGGGCCTTGCCGGATACCGCAGGCACGCCTGCCGCACAGCGCCCCGATCTCATTTCCGGGTTGCGGGTGCGTCAACCGGTGCTGACGCGCAGTGGCGTCTGGGCGGACAGTGTCGGCACGGTGTTGACCGCCGGGGCCGATCTGGCGGCCTGTGGGCGCGTGACCGTGGGCGAAGACATCGAGGCACGGGTGGCGGCGGTCGACGAGGCGACGGGCGCGGTGGTCTTGCAGCCCCGGATGCGCCTTGCGCCGTTGCGCGTGGCGCGGCTTGCGCCGGTGCCGCCCCGGTTGCGGTCCGAGATCGCGGTGTCGGGCTTTTCCTATGGCGGGCTTCTGGGCGCGCCGACGATGACCTATGGCACGCTGACGGATATTCGAAGCCTTGAGGGCGACAACCGGCTTGATCTTCTGTCGATCAGCGCGCTGCCCGGCGATGCGGGCGGGCCGGTTCTGGGCGCGAGCGGGGATCTTGTGGGGCTGTTGCTGCCCGCGCCGGATGCAAGCGCGCGCGCCCTGCCCCCGGACGTGCGCTATGCGGTGGATGCTCAGGCCCTGGCCGCGTTTCTGTCAGAGGCCGGGTTTTCGTCGCTTCTGGCACCCGAGGCGGCCCCGGCCGTGGCCCCCGAGGACCTTGTCATCGCCGCGGCGGACATGACGGTTCTGGTGAGTTGCTGGGAGTGATCCGGGCCTAGCTCGTGCGCCAGAAGCCGATGGTCAGGATCGCGTAGACCGCCATCAATTCGAGCCGCCCGATCAACATGCCCGCGATCAAGAGCCATTTGGCCATGTCGTTGAGGCCGCCGAAGTTGCCGGTTGGGCCGATCTCGCCCCCCAAGCCGGGGCCGATATTGGCAAGCGCCGCCGCGGCCCCGGAAATCGAGGTGATGAAATCGAGCCCCGTGGCCCCGAGCGCCACGGACAGCACGCCCAGAGACACGATGAAAAGCACAAAGAACGCCATGACCGAGGACACGACATCCTCGCTGACCGTGCGGCCGGCGTAGCGCGGGGTGAAGACCCCGCTGGGCGAGTGGATGCGGCGAACCTGGGCCTTGATCGACGACAAGAGCAGTTGATAGCGAAAGACCTTGATCGAGCAGGAGGTCGAGCCCGCGCAGCCGCCGATGAGGCCCGCGAAGAAGATGATCACCACCGGGAATGCGCCCCAGAGCATATAGTCTGCACTGGCATAGCCGGTGCCGGTGACGATCGAGGTCACATTGAAAAGCGCCTTGCGCAGGCTTTGCTCATCCGGCCCGCCCGCGCGCGCCCAGAGCCAGAGCGTGATGATGACAACGATCACCGCGACGGTGCCGAAGAAGGCGCGGATCTGGGGGTCGGACAGAAGCGGGCGCGCGGTGCCGGCGACAAGTTGGACGTAGCGGACGAAGGGCAACGCGGCGAGCAGCATGAAGATGACGGCGACGTATTCCACCGCCGGATTGAAGGCGGCGAAGGACGCATCGTAGTTAGCGAAACCGCCCGTGGCGACGGTGGTCATGGCGTGGGTTGCGGCATCGAAGGGCGAAAGGCCCGCTATCACGTAGCCCAGCGTGCAAAGAGCGGTAAGCGTGAAATAAATCACCGAGATGCGCGAAGAGATTTCGGTCGCGCGGGGAAGGATCTTGCCAAAGGTGTCGAAACCTTCGGAGCGGAAGATCTGCATGCCGCCGATACGCAGTTCGGGCAGGAACACCATGGCGACAACGATGATCCCGATGCCGCCGAACCATTGCAGCAGGCCACGCCAGAACAAAAGCCCTTCGGGCAGCGTCTCAAGACCGGAAAAGACGGTGGAGCCGGTGGTGGTCAGGCCCGACATCGCCTCGAAAAACGCATCCACGAAGCGCGCTTCGGTCGCCCCCAGCGCAAAGGGCAGCGCGCCGAAGATCGGCAGGGCGACCCAGACCCCGGTGGTCAGCAGGAAGGTTTGCTGGATGTTGAGCCGGTCGGTCACGCCATTGGCGCAGGCAAGGGCGAGCAAGCCGCCGGTGAGCGAGGTGATGATGGCGGATTCGAAGAAGATGGGCCAATGGCCATTGCCCGCGAACATGTCGAACGCCATCGGCACAAGCATCGTTGCGCCCAGCGCGGCCACGAGCAAGCCGATCACATATCCGACAGGGCGCAGGTCGATCATGAGCGGCAGCGTTGGACTTGGCGCGGCAGGCTGTCAAGCGCCGGACGGCACGGGGCCGTCCGGGCTGTGGCCGATGCGTGCCGGTCAGCCGGTGTGAAACAGCGTCTCGAAGAGGCGCGGATCAAGGCTGTCATTGGCGAAGGTCGGGCCTTCGGTCAGGATGCTGACGGCGTCATGGCTGTGCAGGCTTTCCTGATGGCTGGCCACCACGCGGTAGTCACCGATGCGCGGGTCTTTCTGAAGCTGCTCGGCGAAAAGCCGGGCGGCGTCTTCGACGAAGATCGGGTTGGCGGCATTCAACTCGGCGAACGCCTGTTCGTCTTCGCGCTTGACCATGACTTGCGTTTCGGTGGGCACGGCGGCGCGGCAGAGGTCGATCAGATCCTCGAACCAAAGCGTCTGGGCATTGCCGTCGAGTTCGACCGACACCCGCGCCACGGAACGCTGCGAATGCGGCGTGGCCAGCTGGCCCCGGGTCTGGCGGGCATGTTCGCTGAGTTCCAGCGAGCAGGGACAGGTCGACGAATAGACATAGTCGAGATGCACGATCTTGCGGCGCTGACCGGCGGTTTCTATCAGTTCCAGCGCGATGTCGTAGTATTGGTAGCCCGAAAGACCCGAGCGCAGGCTTTCGATCTTCACCGGGAACGACAGGCGCATCTGGATGCGCGCATCGAGGCTTTCGAGGTCACGCTTGTAGTCATCAAGCGCGGCTTCGATCACGCCGAAGCTGAACGTCTGGTCGGCGTGGTTGTAGAAGCTGCGCATGATGCGCGACATGTTAATGCCCTTCTTGTCAGCCTCAAGGCTGACGGTGCCGGTGACCGAGGTCTCCAGCGTCAGGTCGCCATTGTCGCGGGTGTGATAGCGGATCGGCAGGCGGAAGTTGGAAATGCCGACATGCTGGATCTGGCGATGCGCGCCCTTGATCAGGCTTTCGGGGCCGTTCTGCAGATCTGGCAGGCCGTTGCGATAGGCATCGTCGACGTTGAAGTCATGTGGGTACTGGCGCGAGAGAACCGGATAGGCGCTGGACGTCGCACCGGGCAGAACGCGGGCGATGGCGGGGTCGAGCGTAGCGATTTCGTCCGCCGTGGCGGTCCCGGCCCAACTGCGCAGAAGTGCAAGCGCTTCGGCGGCGTCATCGCGCGATGGCTCGCGCTCGATCGAGGTGGAATGGATGTTCATTTAGTGCCCTCCGTCCCTGTTCCGCGGGACGCTACAAATGGGGTGCGTGCGCAGGATGTCCAGCGATTGTTACAAGCTATCTACGGGGAAATATGGCGATTGGATCACCTTGCCAGAAGTCCGAACGCCAAATTCAACCATATTTTTCAACGAAGTTACGTAGAATTCGGCGCGGTTCAGTTACCTCGGCGTCCATACACAGCTTTGTCAGCGTCTCGGCCTCATGCGGTTCGAAATAGCCGCGATCCTTGTAGATGCGGATGCGGTCGGCGAAGACGTCACCATCGGCTTCGGGGTGGAATTGCGTGGCATAGACGTTCTGGCCATAGCGGATCATCTGATACGGGCAGGAGGCCGATGCCATGAGGTGCACGCAGCCTTTGGGAAGCTCTTGCGTCGCTTCCTTGTGGCCCACCAGAACCGGGAAGGCGCGCGGCAGGTCGTGTAAAAGCGGATCGGCGGCGCCGTCGTCGGTGACGGTGGCATGAACCGGGCCCACGGGTTCGCTGTAGCGGCGTTTCGAAACCTCCGCGCCCAGGTGATGCGCGAGGATCGAGATGCCATAACAGCAGCCCATGAAGGGCAGATCGCGGCCGGTGATGGCGGGCATGAGGCTTAGGACCTCGGCCTCGATCTTGGCCTCTACGGGCGGCTTGGTGGCCGGGTCGTCGCTCAGACACCCCGGGCCGCCGCCGACGATGACGCCCGCGTAATCCTCAAGGTTCAGGTCTTCAGGCAGGTTTTCCTGATCAAGCCGGATGCGGTGCGCCCGGCTGCGGGGAAGCCCGCCTTGCGCGAGAAGGGCGGCAAACTCGCCGTTGGCGGCCTCATCCTCGGGGCGGAGTTGCAGGATCAAGAAGGGTTTCATCCGTGTCAGACCGCGTCGAGTGCCGCGCGCAGATCGGCCAGAAGATCGCTTGGGTCTTCGATCCCAACGCTCAGGCGGACGAGACCGGGCGTGATGCCGAGCGCGTCTTTCTGATCGTCCGACAGGCGCTGATGCGTGGTGGTCGCGGGGTGGGTGATGATGCTTTTGGCGTCGCCCAGGTTGTTGGAAATGGTGATGATCCTGAGCGCGTTGAGAAAGCGGAAGGCCGCCGCCTGTCCGCCCTTGATATCAAGCGCCACCACGGTGCCGCCCGCACCCATCTGCGCCTGGGCGATGGCGTGTTGCGGATGGGACGGGAGGCCCGGAAAAAGGACAGCGTTCAGGCGGTCGTCGCCGTCAAGCGCCTCGGCAATAGCCTGTGCGCCAGCGGCCTGCGCGCGCACGCGAAGATCGAGCGTTTCCAGACCCTTGAGCATGACCCACGCCGTGAACGGGCTCATCGCGCCGCCGGTGTGCTTGAGATAGGGTTCGACGGTTTTGCGGATGAATTCGGTCGTCCCAAGGATCACCCCGCCCAATGCCCGGCCCTGTCCGTCGATATGCTTGGTGGCGGAATAGATCACGACATCGGCGCCTTGGGCGATGGCGTCGGAAAAGACCGGCGTGGCAAAGACGTTGTCGACGATGACCAGGGCGCCGACCTTGTGGGCGAGTTCGGCCACGGCGCGCAGGTCGATCACCTCAAGCGTCGGGTTCGAGATGGTTTCGAGGAAGACCGCGCGGGTGTTGGGGCGGATGGCGGCGGCCCAGGCGTCGAGATCGGTACCGTCGACGAAAGTTACCTCTACCCCGTAGCGGGTCAGCACCTCTTCGAGGATGTAGAGGCAGGAGCCGAAAAGCGCGCGGGCCGAGACCACGTGGTCGCCTGTCTTGAGCATCGAGACCAGCGCGCCGTTGACCGCCGCCATGCCGCTGGCGGTGGCAAAGGCGTCTTCCGCGCCTTCCAGCGCGGCGATGCGTTCTTCGAACATGCGCACGGTGGGGTTGCCGTAGCGGGCATAGATGAATTCGTCATCGCCCGTCTGAAGGAACCGGGCTTCGGCGGCCTCGGCGCTGTCATAGACAAAGCCTTGGGTAAGGAAGATCGCCTCTGACACCTCGCCATACTGGCTTCGGCGGATGCCGGAATGCACCATTTTCGTGCGTGGTTTCCAATCGTCCGACATCTGCGTCGTCTCCAACAAAAAGCCCCCACCGCCAGAGCGTCGGGGGCCAAATGTCCCTGACCTCTTTAGCGGCATGTTTAACGTGGCCCGCAATCCGGTAAACAAATCGCCACGGCTTGTTTCGTATCGCGCAGCATGGGGGCGGTCAAGCACCGTCACGGTGCTGTAACGCGGTCTTCATCCGGCTGTCGTATGTCTGAGCTAACCCTCACCCACAAGATGTAGTGGTAGTTAGACATGCCCCTTCTCGCGATCGATTTCGACCAAAGCGGTTCTTTGGCAGAGCCGGGGGATGGGGATGCGCTTGTTGCCGCAATTGGGCGACTGCCCGAAGGGGCTCCAATGGTCGTGATGATCCATGGCTACAAGTTCTCACCGACCTCGCCGGCGCACAGCCCGCATACCCATATCCTGTCGCTTTCCCCTTCGCGGCTGGGTGGGCGCAGCCTGTCCTGGCCACGGCATCTGGGGTTCGGGCAGGGACGCTTGGATGAGGGGCTGTGCATCGCGCTGGGATGGGAGGCGCGCGGGACGCTTTGGCAGGCCTATCGCCATGCCGGAGTGGCCGGGCGGGCGCTTGCGCGGCTGATCGACGGGATCGGCAGGCCGGTGGATGTGCTGGCCCATAGTCTTGGCGCACGGGTCGCCCTGTCGGCGATGGCGCGATTGGGGCGGGGTCGTCTTGGGCGGCTGATCCTGATATCGGGGGCGGAGTTCGGGCATCATGCGCAGAACGCGCTGAAAAGCCCGGCGGGACGCGGGGCCGAGGTGATCAATGTCACGAGCCGGGAAAACGCGCTTTTCGACCTGATGTTCGAGCGGTTGATGCAGCGGCCGTTGGGCGGGGCCACGGCGCTTGGCGCGGGGCTGGCCAACGCACCGCACCGGTGGCTCGACCTGCCGATTGACCGCGGCGGGGTGCGGGTTGCCTTGGCGCGGTTGGGCTATCCGATCCCGGCTCCGTCGCGCCGGGTCTGCCACTGGTCGGGATACATGCGACCGGGGCTATTTGCACTTTACGCCAGCTTGATCCGCGAGCGTCTTCCGCTGAGCGCAATCACCTGTCACCTGCCGCCGGAGGATGCGCTGCGCCCCCTGCCCTTCACGCTTCCCCTGCCGCGCGTCCGTACCGTTTAGGAGCCGTCTTTTTCAGCGTCCTCGGGTTCGATCATATAGCTTTGCAAGGCCATGATCTGGGCCATCAGGAAGACGAAAAGAACGATCGGAAAGCCGAAGGTTTCGATCTTGACCCAGGCGTCGGTCGACATTGTGCGCCAGACGAATTCGTTGCCCACGGCAAGCGCGCCGAAGCACAAGGTCAGCCGTCGGGTCAGGATCATCCAGCCTTCGTCGCGCATGGGAAGAAACTCGCTCATCACCCAGGCAAGGTAGGATCGGCCCTGCAACAGCCCGATGCCAAGGATCGCGGCAAGAAACCCGTAGACGATGGTGGTCTTCATCTTGAAGAAGCGCTCATCGTTGAACCAGACGGTCAGACCGCCAAAAAACACCACGAGGACGGCGGTGAAGATCTGCATCCGGCTAAGCTTGCCGGTCATTTTCCAGAGAATCGCGATAGAGACGAGAAGCACGGGAACAAAGGCGGCGGCGGCGACGATGAAACCGTCATATTCGGTGCCGCCGAAAGTAAACGTCTGATCCCGCAGGTAAATATAGGCCGCAAAGAACAGAAGAGGCGGCCCGAGTTCGAGCACCTGCTTTGTCACCGGGTTGATCGGTTTATCGTCCATGACCTCTCCTATCCGCCCATCTCAACTATTACCGCGCCCGCTGCAATCAAGGCCATCAGCGCCAGACGGCGCGGCCCGACCCGTTCGCCCAGCATCAGCCAACCGATGAGAGCCGCGAAAACGGTAGAGGTGTCGCGCAGCACCGCCGCCTCGCCCACCTTGTCGAGACGGGTGGCCAGCATGATCGAGCCGAAGGAGAAGAAGGCGACAAACGCACCGATGAGGCCGCGGGTAAGAAGCGGGCCAAGGGTCGGGGCATCGGCCATGCGGCGCCAGCGATAGACGGCATAGATCGGGATCGCGATGCCATCGATGAAGAAGAACCACGCGAGGAAGGTGAAGGGGTCGGCGGTGGCGCGGATGCCGTAAGCGTCATAGGTGGTGTAAAGCGCCACGAAGGCCCCGGTCAGCACGGCAAGGCCAAGCGCGAGCGGCAGGGTATCGCGCGCCACTTCGATCGTGCGCAGGTTATAGATGGCCAGCCCGAAGATACCCGACAGCAGGACGGCAACGCCCAGCATCTGAATGCCGGTAAAAACCTCGCCGAAGATGAGATACGCGCCGATGACCGCGAAGAACGGCCCCGTCCCGCGCACGACCGGATAGACGACGGTGTATGCGCCCAGGACATAGGCGTTGGCTTGCAGGATCTTGTAGCCGAGGTGGATCACGAAGGCCCCGGCGAGGATCGGCCACATATGCGGTTCGGGCCAAGGCACGACGAAAAGCGCGAAAGGGGCGGCGATGGCACCATAGCACGCATCAATCGCGCCGCGTGACATCCACGGATCGTGGCGGCCCTTTTGCAGTGCACCGAAGACCGCATGCAGGAAGGCGGCAAGCAGGGCAAGCGCCAGAGCGAGGTCGCGTCCGGCGGCGGTGCCTTCGAGTGAAATGAGCCAGGCGCTCACCCGGGCAGACCGTTCATGGGGCGGTCGCTTCGCGGTACATCCACGTCAAGGCCGACAGCCCGATGAGCGCCAGCAGGCCCAAGCCCACCCCTTCCACGACCACCGGAAGAGCCCCGTGGCCGCCACCGATCCCTGTCAGAGCGGCCGTTGCGAGTGTCGTCACGAGAGTGAAGCCGAGGATCGCGCCGCGCCAGCGCCGCGTGGCGGACCACGAGTCCCGTATCGAGAAGCCGGTTTCGCTGAGCGCCGCCGCCGGAAGGATCAGACCGACCCGCAGATACGCCCATGACAGCAATAACGTGATCAGCGCCGGAAACACGATATCGCCCAGAAGGATGCCGGTCACAGAGAAGCCGGTGCCAGACAGAATAAGCTGCATGAAGAGGACGTTGGTCACCGTCAGGAGTGCGGCGTAAAGCAGGATGATCACGGTGAACGCCACAAGATAGCGCCCATAGCCTCGGGCCAAGGTGACGGACGCATCCGGCACCATGGCGATGCGGTGCCAGATCACAGCGAGCAGGGCGCCGCCAAAAACCATGATCCCGGCGAAGACAGAGAGTTCCAGAACCCATGCCCAATCGCCGCGCGCGGATCCGCCCGCGTCGTACCACGCCTCCACAAGCACGATCACCGCAAACCATAGAGCATAGGCCGGGAGCAGTCGTGTCACCACGCCACGGGTGTTGGCGCGGATCAACCGCAGGGCTTCGATCAACAGCATCATCTTGTCCGACCGCTCCCCCGGCAGACGTGCATTATGCCTCTAGCCCGGTCAGCGCGGCGGCGAATTCTTCAGGATCGAAGGCGGCCAGATCGTCGATCTGTTCGCCCAGCCCGATGGCATGGATCGGCAGACCAAAGCGGTCGGCCAGCGCCACGAGCACGCCGCCCTTGGCGGTGCCGTCGAGCTTGGTCATGACAAGGCCGGACACGTCCGACAGTTTCTGGAAAATCTCCACCTGGTTGAGCGCGTTCTGACCAGTGGTCGCATCAAGCACCAGCAGGGTGTTATGCGGGGCGTCGGGGTCTTTCTTGCGGATGACGCGGACAATCTTGGCCAGTTCTTCCATCAGGTCGGCGCGGTTTTGCAGCCGGCCTGCAGTGTCGATCATCAAGAGGTCCGCGCCCTCAGCCTCGGCCCGGGTCATGGCGTCATAGGCAAGGCTGGCGGGGTCGGAGCCTTCGGGCGCGGTCATCACCGGCACGCCCGCGCGGTCGCCCCAGACCTGAAGCTGTTCGACGGCCGCCGCGCGGAACGTGTCGCCCGCGGCGATCACGACGTTTTTTCCGGCGGCGCGGAACTGGCTGGCGAGTTTGCCGATGGTCGTGGTCTTGCCCGAGCCGTTGACGCCGACCACGAGCACGACCTGCGGCTTCTTGGCATAAAGCGGCATGGGGCGGGCGACGGGCTCCATGATCCGGGCGATTTCGGCGGCCATGATCTCTTTCAGCTCTTGCGTAGAGAGCTTCTTGCCAAGGCGGCCTTCAGCGATATTAGCGGTGACGCGCAGCGCGGTGTCGACGCCCATGTCGGCGGTGATCAGCAGCTCTTCGATGCTTTCGAGCATCTCGTCATCAAGCTCGCGGCGCATGACCGGCTGCGCGGTGCCGCGCCCGAGGATGCGGCCAAGGAAGCCGGGGCGCGCGGCGGGTTCTTGCGTTGGCGCGTCGACGGTGAGGGTTCCGGTCATCGTATCGGGGATTTCGATCGGGCCGGGGTCGGGCATCGGATCGGCAACCGGGGGCAGTTCGGTGGGGGCCGGGCCCGGTATCGGTTCGGGCGCGTCGGGGATGCCGAAGGGTTCGTGCTCGGGCTCGGGCTCGGGTGTGACCGGCACTTCGGGCTCGGGCGTCGTTGGTTCGGGCGTCTCGGGTGGCGGCGCAGGGACCGGCTCGGGTTCCGGTTCGGGGGTCGGTTCGGGCGTGGGGGCCGGTTCGGGTTCAGGCGCCGGGACAGGCTCGGGTTCCGGGACTGGCGTCGGTTCGGGGGCCGGTGCCGGCACCTCTTGCGGATCGGCCGCCTCATCCGTGCCGCCATCGGCGACGATCGCATCAAGCCCTTCCTCAAGCTTGGAGGATGACTTGAACAGCCGATCTTTGAGTTTCTTGAAAAACGCCATGGCGCACCTTCATTGCCGAACTTATCGCCCGTCACCGGGACGAGCCCCACCTATATAGGGCCTGTTGGGAAGGTAAACACGCGCCGGGGCGCAGGCGCTTACACTTCGCCCGGAAAATGCTTCATCGTCAGGCGGATCGGGTTCGGCGCGGCCTGCCCCAGTCCGCAGATCGAGGCATCGGCCATGGCGGTACAGAGCTCTTCCAGAAGCGATTGATCCCAGCGGTCGGCCTGCATCAGCTTGACCGCTTTTTCGCAGCCCGACCGGCAGGGGGTGCACTGACCGCAGCTTTCGTCTTCAAAGAACCGCAGCATGTTGAGCGCGGCGTCCCGGGCACTGTCCTGATCGGAAAGCACGACGACGGCGGCAGAGCCGATGAAGGTGCCGTGGTCCTGAAGCGTGTCGAAGTCGAGCGGGACGTCGTTGATCGTCGCGGGCAGAAGGCCCGAGGAGGGCCCACCGGGCTGATAGGCCTTGAACACATGCCCTTCGGCCATGCCGCCCGCCGCGTCGATGATGTCGGTGATCGTCGATCCAGCGGGCAGCAAGTAGATCCCCGGCTTGGCAACGCGGCCCGACACCGAATAGGTGCGCAGGCCGGTACGCCCGTTCTTTTCGGTACTGTTAAGCTCCTCAGGCCCAAAGCGCGCCACCTTGGCGACCCAGTAGAGCGTTTCGACATTGTGGACGAGGGTGGGTTGGCCGAAGACGCCGACCTCTGCCACGAAGGGCGGGCGGTGGCGCGGCAGGCCGCGCTTGCCCTCGATGCTTTCGATCATCGCGCTCTCTTCGCCGCAGATATAGGCCCCGGCCCCACGGCGCAGGTCGATATAGCCGGGCGTTACGATCCCCGCCGCTTCCAGCGCCGCAATCTCGCGTCGCAGGATGTCGAGCACGGCGGGATATTCGTCGCGCATGTAGAGAAAACAGGTTTCGGCCTCGACCGCCCAGGCGGCGATCAGCATTCCTTCCAGGAACATATGCGGTTCGCGTTCAAGTAGGTAGCGGTCCTTGAAGGTGCCCGGTTCACCCTCGTCCCCGTTGATGGCGAGGTAGCGCGGGCCGGGATAGCCACGCACGAAGTTCCATTTGCGGCCCGAGGGGAAACCGGCGCCGCCCAGACCGCGCAGGCCCGAGACGGCGATGGCGTCCTGCACGTCATCGGGATTGCCGGTGTCGCGCAGCTTGGTAAGCGTCTCGTATCCGCCCTTGGCCCGGTAATCGGCAAGCTCTTCATAATCGGGGATCTTCGGGTGTGTGTCGCCCGCCTTGATCGCGGCCAGTATCTTTTCAGGTGTGGCGTGGTCGATATGGTTATGGCCCAGCTCGCAAGTGGGCGCGGTATCGCAGCGGCCCATGCACGGCGCGCGAACGACGCGAACCTCGCCCGGATCGAGCCCGTCTTTTAGCGCGGCCATGAGCGTTTGCGCCCCGGCCAGTTCGCAGGACAGGGAATCACAGACCCGGACGGTCAGCGCGGGCGGCGGGGTTTCACCCTCTTTCACGACATCGAAATGGGCGTAGAAGGTCGCGACCTCGTAAACCTCGGCCATGGCGAGGCGCATTTCTTCGGCGAGCGCCCGCAGGTGGGCGGCGGAGAGGTGGCCGTATTCGTCCTGAATGAGGTGCAGGTGCTCGATCAGCAGGTCGCGGCGGCGGGGCTTGTCGCCCAGAAGGGCGCGCACCTCGGCCAGGGCGGCATCGTCAAGCTGGCGGCCCTTGGGCGTTTTGCGCCCGCGCCCCTTGCCCGATTTCCAGACGCCCTTTTTGCTGTTGTCCAAGGCCATGGCCCGGTTCCTCCCGCTCACTGGGGGCAGATTAGCGATGCGCGGGCCCGGCACCATGCGAAAAGCGACATTTATGGGCGCATCCGCGATTTGCCGCGCGTGCGTCACAAAAACGGTGGTGGCGATTGCGGGGCTGTGTCACGCTTGGCCCATGCGTTTGATTTTCCCTGTTCTGATCGCGATGTTCACCGCCTTTGCGGCCAGTGCCGAAACCCCGATGACCGCCGAGGAATTCGACGCCCATACGCGCGGCAATACGTTGACCTTTTCGGCGGATGGGCAGGTTTACGGGATCGAAGAATATCTGGACGGGCGGCGGGTGCGCTGGGCGTTCGTCGACGGAACCTGTGAGGACGGGTTTTGGTACACCGACGGGCCGATGATCTGTTTTGTCTATGAGACGATCAGCGACCCGCAATGCTGGACCTTCTATCGCCGGGGTGACGGGTTGAAGGCGCAGTACGAGAACGAGCCGGATGGCACGGTTCTGTTCGAAACACAAAAAAGCCCGGAACCGCTTCTTTGCCGGGGCCCGGAGGTGGGCGTCTAGAAGAGCGAACCCTGATCGGGGGCGTCGGGCTTGCGGCGTGCGGGCTTCGCGGGCGTTTCGGGGGCCGCGCCAAGCGGCAGCTTTCCATCCTGAAACTCGATCTCCAAAGCCTTGGCCTTCTTGGCCGCAGCGCGAGTCTTGGCCACGGCACCATCCCCCCAGACCACCGCATAGCCCCGGCGCAAGGTTTCCTCATAACCCAGCGACCGGCGCATCCTATCGAGCGCGGCCAGCCGGTCGCGACGGTCGGCATGGTGGCGGGCAACGGCGGCGGAAAGGCGGCGGGTGACATCGGCCAAAGCGTCGCGCTGGCGGCGCGTTTCGCGTTGGCGGTCCTTGACAAGGCGGGCGAGCGCGGGGGCGATGCGGGCCGAGAGTTTTTCGAGGGCCGCGCGTTCGCGGGTGATGCGGGTTTGCAGAAGGGCGGGCCGCAGGGCGATGGCGCGGGTTTCGAGCAGATGCCGTTTCTTGTCGATGCCGTTTCGCAGGGTAACGCCAAGGTCGCGGTCGGCGCGGTCGAGCCGCTGGCGCGGGCCGTCAAGCAAGGTCTCGAGCCGGGGCAGCCCGCGTGCGGCGTCGCGCACCCGCTGGCGGCGTTGCGTGATGCCCTGTGCCGCCGCACGGGACAGCCGCGCGCCCTGTTGCGCAACCCACGCCAGCAGATCGACGCGCACCGGCACCGCCATTTCCGCCGCCGCCGTCGGCGTGGGCGCGCGCCGGTCGGACGCATAGTCGATCAGCGTGGTATCGGTTTCATGCCCCACCGCCGAGATGAGCGGGATGGAGGAGGCCGCGGCGGCACGCACGACCGCCTCTTCGTTGAAGCCCCAGAGATCTTCGATCGAACCACCGCCGCGCGCCACGATCAGAAGATCGGGCCGGGGCAGCGCGCCGCCGATGCCAAGCGCGTTGAACCCTTCGATGGCGGCGGCCACTTCGGGGGCGCAACGCTCGCCCTGGACGGCGACCGGCCAGATCAGCACCTTGCGCGGGAACCGGTCGCGCAGGCGATGAAGAATGTCGCGTATCACCGCGCCCGAGGGCGAGGTGATCACCCCGATGATGTCGGGCAGGTAGGGCAGCGGCTGTTTGCGGGCCTCGTCGAACAGCCCTTCGGCGGCCAGCGCCTTTTTGCGCTTTTCGAGCATGGCCATCAGCGCGCCTTCGCCCGCCACCGCCATCTCGTCCACGTTCATGTTGTATTTCGACTGCGCCCCGAAGGTCGTCATGCGGCCGGTCACGACCACTTCGAGCCCTTCCTCGGGCATCACGCTGAGCGATCCGATCTGCCCTTTCCATGTGGTGCAGGACAGCACGTTCCGGTCATCCTTGATATCATAATAGAGATGCCCGGAGCGCGCGCGGAACACCCGCCCCACCTCACCCCGTACGCGAATGCGCCCGAACTCACCCTCGATGACGCGTTTGACCGCGCCGGTAAGCTCGGAGACGGTGAATTCCGGCGCGTTCTGGCCGGGCTGGGGATCGTCGATCAGGTCTGACATGGCGCTTCTTGTGCTGGGCTGGGGGCCAGCTTAGAACGCGGCATGCGCAAGGGGAAGCAGGGGCGGCGATGAATATTCTGATCTTGGGCGGCGGCGGACGCGAACACAGCCTGGCCTGGGCCGTGATGCAGAACCCCAAATGCGACAAGCTTATCGTGGCGCCGGGCAATGCCGGGATCGCGATGATCGCCGATTGCGCGACGCTTGATATCGAGGATGGCGGGGCGGTGGCCAATTTCGCCGAGGAGAACGCCATCGATTTCGTGATCATCGGCCCGGAAGCGCCGCTGGCCGCCGGGGTGGCGGACCGGTTGCGCGATGCCGGGTTTCTGGTCTTCGGGCCATCGGCGGCGGCGGCACAACTCGAAGCCTCGAAAGCGTTTACCAAGGAGATCTGCGACGCGGCAGGCGCGCCCACCGCCGCCTGGGCGCGGTTTACGTCACCCGAACCGGCGCGCGCCTATATCCGCGAGCACGGCGCGCCGATCGTGGTGAAGGCCGACGGGCTGGCCGCGGGCAAGGGCGTGGTCGTGGCGATGGACGAAGCGACCGCGCTGGCCGCCGTGGACGACATGTTCGGCGGGGCCTTTGGCGGGGCGGGCGCGGAAGTCGTGATCGAAGAGTTCATGGACGGCGAGGAAGCGTCGTTCTTCGTGCTCTGCGACGGGGCAAACGTGCTTCCCATCGGCACCGCGCAGGACCACAAGCGCGTGGGCGAAGGCGATACCGGGCCCAATACCGGGGGCATGGGCGCCTATTCCCCCGCGCCGGTGCTGACGCCGGAAGTTGCCGCGCGTGCGATGGACGAGATCATTCGCCCCACGGTGGCCGAGATGGCGCGGCGCGGCATGCCCTATCAGGGTGTGCTTTATGCCGGGCTGATGATCGCCGACGGGGCACCGCGGCTGGTCGAATACAACGCCCGCTTCGGCGACCCCGAATGCCAGGTGCTGATGATGCGGCTGGGCGCGCAGGCGCTGGATCTGATGCAGGCCGCCGCCGAGGGACGGCTTGAGGATGCGCGGGTGAACTGGGCCGGGGATCACGCGCTGACGGTGGTGATGGCGGCCAGGGGCTATCCGGGATCTTATGCCAAGGGCGATGTGATCGGCGGGCTGGACGACCTGCCCGAGGATAGCGGGCATATGGTGTTTCATGCCGGCACCACGGAGCGTGACGGAAAGATCACTGCAAGCGGGGGCCGTGTCCTCAATGTCACCGCACGGGGCGCGACGCTGGAGGACGCGTGCGCGCGGGCCTATGCGATGGTCGATGGGGTCGACTGGCCCGGCGGGTTTTATCGGCGGGATATCGGGTGGCGGGCGTTGAAGGGTTCGGATCGCTGACGCGATCCGACCGGATGGGGGGCGCTGCCCCCCGCGTTGCACGCTCCCCCCGGAATACTTCTGGCCAGAAGACGGATCAGTCGCGACACGCAAGCGCGCGGATGAAAGAGGCGCGCCCGTTATGCGGAAAGAGGACGCGGGAGGTGAGCGTACCGTCTTGCAACCGGACCGCCAGCACATCGCGCCAGTTGGCGTCGGCCACGATCATCTCTGGGCCGTCGCCGCAATCCCGGATACCGCCGGCGATATCCGCCTCGCCGATACGGTGATTGGTGGCGCCGGCCCCGGCGGCGACCTCGGTCAGCGCACCATTGTCCCAGCGCCAGACGCGCAGGGTCTTGGCCAGGTGCGGACGGTCGATATAGGCGATTTCGATGGCACCATCGCCGTCGAGATCGGCGATGCCGATGGGGGCGAGCCAACGGTTGGTGCGGCCGATGTTGGGGGTGGCGGCAAGCTTGGTGAGCGCGCCGTCGCGCAGGCCATAGACGGCAAGCGCCGCGCCAAGGTCGCGGTGGCTTTCGACGACAATTACCTCGTTGCGGCCATCGCCATCGAGATCGGCGATGCGGGGGCCGGTATCTTCGAAGACCGAATGTTCGGGCAGGATGACCGACAGTTCACAAGGCCCGTTCAATCCGGCCATCACGCGCAGACCGCCGGCCTCGACCGCGTCGCCCAGGACGCCATGGGCATAGCGCGTGGTGGCGTCGGAATAGCCGGCCCAGCGGATATCGCCAGTGTCGGCCCTGGCCTCGGGGCTGTTGGGGGGTGGGCCCGGATAGTCGCAGGCAAGCGACGGCGTGGCGGCGCAAGCCAGCGCGAGGAGGAGCGCCGCCAGACGCATCAGATCTGTTTCTCGGGCATCTGCACGACAAGCCCTTCAAGTGCGTCCGAGACCTTGAGCTGGCAGGTCAGGCGCGACCGATCCGGGTCCGGCTCATAGGCGAAATCGAGCATATCCTCTTCCATCGGGTCCTTTTGCGGCAGCTTGGCGACCCAGTCGGGATGGACATAGACATGACAGGTCGAACAGGCGCAGGCGCCGCCGCAATCGGCCTCGATCCCGGGGATGTTGTTGTCGCGCGCGCCTTCCATGACAGTCAGCCCGTTGGCGACGTCGACGACATGTTCGGTGCCGTTGTGTTCGATATATGTGATCTTGGCCATAGTTTGCCCTTTGATTATCGGTTTGGCCCTTTCCTACCCAAGCGGGCGCGGCGGGACCAGCCCCATTCGCGCAGGCGTGATCGGGGTTGCGCCGCGCCCCAAATGTTCTATTTTTGTTCTTATGATGCATCCCCTCCCCCATCCCGACGCCTGGCCGCGTCCGCCTGCCTGTCTGCCACATGACCGGCTGGACGAGGTGCCGGTGGGCGCGCGGGTCTCGGTGGCCGGGCTCGTGCTGGTGCGGCAGCGGCCGGGCACCGCCAAGGGCGTGATCTTCATCACGCTCGAGGACGAGACGGGCGTGTCGAACGTGGTGGTCTGGCGGAACCTCTATGAGCGCTTTCGCCGCGCGGTGATCGCCGGGCGTTGTCTGAAGGTGACGGGGCGGCTTCAGCGCGAGGCGGGGGTGACGCATATCGTGGCCGAGGAGATCGAGGATATTTCCTGGATGCTCGACGATCTCTTGCGCCACCATGAAGGCTGCCGGGCGGCGGATCAGCCCTGAGGGGCCGCATTCCTCGCTTCTTCTGGCTGGAAATATCCTGGGGGGTCCGGGGGGTGCCCCCCCCCGGCCGATCGGCGGATGCGCAGCATCCGGCGATCCAAGAAAAAGGGCGCCTCTGCGGCGCCCTTTCCCAACTCTCGAAGTCGCAGCCCCGCTCTATTCCAGCGAGAGCGCCACAAAGCGCGGGTCGCCTTCGCGGCGTACCAACAGAAGCAGCGACTTGCGCCCGGCGTCGCGCGCCGCGTCGATCCGGCCTTGCAGGTCCGATACCGACGCCACCGCTTCCTGTCCGGCTTCGGTGATCACGTCGCCGGCGCGCAGGCCCTTTTCAAAGGCCTCGCTGTCTTCGGCGATGTCCTGCACGACAAGGCCATTCGTCCCTTCGGGCAGATTAAGCTGCGCGCGCAGCTCATCCGTCATTTCGGTCACGGTCAGGCCCAGGATATCGCCCGTCATCGGCTCATCGGCCGGGGCCGAGGCGGGCACCGCCCGTTCGGCTTCCTCGCGGCGGCCGAGAGTGATGAGCAGGGTCTGGGTCGCGCCATCGCGGAAGACCACGACGCGCACGGCCTTGCCCACCTCGGTATTGCCGACGCGGCGCACAAGCTCGCGGGTGTCGGCCACATCGCGCCCGTCGAAAGACAGGATCACGTCGCCCGACTGAATGCCGGCCTCGGCGGCGGGGCCTTCGGGCACATCCGTGACAAGCGCACCGGCTGCATCTTCAAGACCCAGCGCTTCGGCCACGTCCTCGGACACATCCTGAATGCGCACGCCAAGCCAGCCGCGGCGGGTTTCGCCAAAGTCGCGCAATTGCTGGATGACGTTGGTGGCCACGCGGCTCGACATCGCGAAACCGATGCCGATCGAGCCGCCGTTGGGCGACAGGATCGCGGTGTTCACGCCGATCACCTCGCCGTCCATGTTGAAGAGCGGTCCACCCGAGTTGCCGCGGTTGATGGCGGCGTCGGTCTGGATGTAGTCGTCATAGCTGCCCGACAGCGCACGGCCACGGGCCGACACGATCCCGGCGGAGACCGAAAAGCCCTGGCCCAGCGGGTTGCCCATGGCCATGACCCAGTCGCCGACGCGGGCGCTATCGCTGTCGCCCCAGGGCACGAAGGCAAGCGGTTCGTCGCTTTCGACCTTGAGCAGAGCGAGGTCGGTGTTGGGGTCGGTGCCCACGACTTCGGCCTCGAGCTCACCACCTTCGAAGAACTCGATCAAGATCTCATCGGCACCCTGAATGACGTGGTTGTTGGTGACGATATAGCCGTCTTCCGAGATCACGAAGCCCGAGCCCAGCGCCTGGCTGCGGCGGGGGCGGCGTTGGCCGTTGTCGTTGCGGTCCATAAAGTCGCGGAAGAAATCTTCGAAGGGCGAGCCTTCGGGCACCACCGGGTTCGGCCCGCCGGTCGAGGCGGCGACAGTGGTGGAGGTGGTGATGTTCACCACCGAGGGGCTGACCTGTTCGGCCAGGTCTGCAAAGCTTTCCGGCGTTCCACGGGCCTGGGCCGAGAGGGCTTGCGCGAAAAGGAGCGCAAAACCCATGACCAGCCCGATGAAAAGCGACAGGGGCGCGGGTTTTGGGGATGACAGCGTGATTGCCTGAGAATTCACGACGAACTCCTTTTTTTTGGTCGCGGGGCGCGCCGCAACGGGCGGGCGCTCTTGGTTGCTTTGGCATTAAGATAGGCCCGGTTGCCCGCAACGCAACGGATGGTGTCACACAGTCACCGAACCGTGACCATTTTTTGTGCAATTTCTGCCGGTCTCAAAGGCCAAGGCTGCGTGCAAGCCAGATCAGCACGACACCAATGGCGACTGCCGCAAGCCCCATGAAGCGGCGGGTGTCATGCGGGATGCGGCGCAGCATTTCCAGCACTTCGTCCAAACGCGAAGGGGCCAGTGCGAACACCAGCCCCTCGATCACGAGCACCAGGCCAAGACCCAGTAACAGGAAGGCCATTACTGATTTATCTGGCCGGCCCCGGGAGCGGGGCGGTCGCCCCGGCCACTGGGTTCGGCGAAGAACTCGAAGAACTCGCTGTCCGGGGTGATGACCATGGTCGAGTTCGAGCCTTGCAGCGCGCGCTCATAGGCCGCCATCGACCGGTAGAATTCAAAGAATTCGGGGTCGGCGCCAAAAGCCTCGGCGAAGATCGAGTTGCGTTCGGCATCGGCTTCACCGCGCACGATCTCACTTTCGCGGCGGGCTTCGGACACAAGCTCGACCACGGTCCGGTCGGCCTGGGCGCGTACCCGCTGCGCGGCTTCTTCACCGCGCGCGATCTCATCGGCGGCTTCGCGTTCACGTTCAGCGCGCATCCGGGCGAAAGTGGCGTCAAGGTTCTGCTCGGGCAGGTTCGTCTGCTTGAGACGCACGTCGACCACGTCGAGGCCAAGCGCCTGTGCCCGGATTTGCGACAATTCGCGGATACGCACCATGAGTGCCGCCCGGTCGGACGACAGGATGGTGTTCGACGTCACTCCCGCCGAACCAAGAACCGCCCGGGTCTGGGTGGTCAGGATCGAGGCGAGGCGATCTTCGGCGGCGCGCAGGCCGCCCACGCCAACCGCTTGCCGGAACTGCACCACATCGGCGATGCGGTAACGGGCAAAGGCATCGACCACGAGACGCCGGTCATCCGAGGGCGTGACTTCGATGGGCTGTGTGTCCAGCGACAGGATGCGGTCGTCATAGCGCACGACCTCTTGGATGAGCGGGATCTTGAATGCGAGGCCCGGGTCTTCCTTGACCGCACGGATCTGGCCGAATTGCAGGACCAGCGCCTTTTCGCGTTCATCCACGATGAAGATCGAGGACAGCAGGCCGAACAGGACGACCGCGAGAACCGGGATCAGAATGGTTGCTTTACGCATCTCAGTTTCCTTCGCTCGGGCTACGGCGCAATTCGTTCAGGGGCAGGTATGGCACGACGCCCTGCCCGCCTCCGCCGCCAACGCTTTCATCAAGAATGATCTTGTCGACATCGCCCAGAACACGTTCCAGCGTTTCAAGGTAAAGACGCTTGCGCGTGACCTCGGGCGCCAACCGGTATTCGCCGAGAACGGCGAGGAAGCGGCTGGCTTCACCCTGTGCCTCGTTGACGACGCGGGCGCGGTAGCCTTCGGATTCTTCGAGAACCTGTGCGGCTTCACCACGCGCCCCGGCGAGAACCCGGTTGGCATAGGCGTCTGCCGTCCGCTCAAGCCGGTCGCGTTCCTGTTCGGCGGCCTGGACTTCGCGGAATGCGTCGATCACTTCGCTGGGCGGGTCCGATTTGTCGAGGTTGACGCGGACGATGTTGATGCCGGATTCGTAGCTGTCCAGCGTTAGCTGGATCAGTTCCTGCGCATTACTTTCGATCAGGCCACGGTCGCGGTTGAGGATCGGGGCGAGTTCCGAGGCCGCGATAATTTCGCGCATGGCCGCCTCGCTCACCGCGCGCACCGTCTGGCGCGCATCCCGCAGGTTGAAGAGGAACGCGGCAGGGTCGTTGATATTCCAGACCACCTGAAAGTCGATATCGACGATGTTTTCATCCGTCGTCAGCATCAGCCCGTCACCGCCGGACGAACCCGAGCGGCCAGTGCCGATATCTTCGGACTGTTCGCGGGTGACCGGGATAACCTCGTACGTGACGAGCGGCCAGGGGGCGAAGTTCAGGCCGGGGTTGCCGATAGAGCTGAATTCGCCAAGGAACAGTTCGACCGACTGTTCTTCCGGCCGGACCGTATAGAACGAACTGAAGGCCCAGAGGCCAACCGCCGCAAGGATACCGAGGCCGATGGTGCCACGCGACAGGCCGGGGCCGCCGCTGTCGCCGCCCTGACCGCCGCGACCGCCCATCAGAACGCGCAGCTGTTCCTGCCCCTTCTTTACGATCTCGTCGATTTCAGGGATCTGCGGGCCTTCGCCGCCCGGGCGACGCCCGCCGCCACGATTGTTGTCATCTGAGCCGTTAGAGCCGCCCCCTCTGGAGCCACCGCCCCAGGGTCCGCCGTTGTTGTTGGCCATTGAAGTGTCTTTCCCTTCTTGGTCCGAATAACCGTTATCGTGCTAACTGTGTGTTCCGCCCGATATTTCAAGCGGTACGAATCGGAGTACGCATCGTTACAAGCTCTTCCGAAATGGTGGGGTGAACTGCAACCGTGCGGTCGAAATCTTCTTTGGTCGCGCCCATCTTGATCGCGATGCCGGCAAGCTGGATCAGTTCGCCGGCCCCGTCGGCCACGATATGACAGCCAAGCACCTTGCGCGTATCTTTATCAACGATGAGCTTGAAAAGCACGCGATCGCTGCGCCCGATGAAGGCGCTTTGCATGGGCCGGAACGACGTGCAGTAGACTTCGATCCGATGATCTTCCCGCGCGTCTTCTTCGGTAAGACCCACAGCCCCGTATTCGGGTTGCGTGAATATCGCGCTGGGCACCAGATCGTGATCGGGCGCGATGTCCTTGCCGCCGAAAACCGTGTCGGCATAGGCATGGCCTTCGCGAATGGCCACCGGCGTCAGGTTGATGCGGTTCGTCACATCGCCCACGGCATGGATCGTCGGAACGGAGGTCTTGGAATAGGCGTCGACCACGATCTCGCCCCGGCGGCCCAGTTTGACGCCCGCCTCTTCAAGCCCGAGCCCTTGAGTGTTGGGTGCGCGCCCGGTGGCGAAAAGCACCTGATCGAACACCGCCTCGTGCCCGTTCGACGATTTGACCCAGACGCCGTCACCGCGCTTTTCGCTGTCGATGATGGTGGTGCCAACATGAATATCGATGCCCTTGTCGCGCATCGCCTCGGCGATCAGGCCGCGGGCCTCGCCATCAAAGCCGCGCAGGATCTGCGCACCACGGTAGAATTGCGTGACCTCTGAACCTAATCCGTTGAAGATGCATGCAAATTCACAGGCGATATAGCCCCCGCCGACGATCAGAAGCCGCTTGGGCAACGTGTCGAGATGGAAGACATCATTCGACGAAATCCCAAAGCTTTCGGCCCGCTTGTCGGGGTATTCCACATGCCCGCCGGTGGCCACGAGGATATGCGCCGCCGTGACCTTGCGCCCATCCGCCAGAAGCACCGTGTGCGGATCGGCAAGGCTGGCGCGGCTATCGAAAATCTCCACCCCCGCCTTGGTAAGGTTGTCGCGGTAGATCTGTTCGAGCCGGTCAAGCTCACTGTGCAGATGGGTGCGGAACTTCCGCCAATCGAATTTGCCCGAAGTGACATCCCAGCCGTAGCTTGCGGCGTCGCCCATCTGCTGATGATAGCCGCTGGCGAAGACCATCAACTTTTTCGGCACGCAGCCCCGGATCACACAGGTGCCCCCCATCCGGCTTTCTTCGGCAAGGGCAACCTTGGCGCCACCTTCGGAGGCCGCGATCCGCGCCGCGCGCACCCCACCGGATCCGCCACCGATTACAAAGAGATCATAGTCGAAAGCCATCGCTTCAGTCCGCCAGATCGCTGAACAGGTTCTCGGTATCGACGAAATCGATGACGTCCTGTTCCGTGGTGCCGGTGTTGATGTCCTTAACCTCGACCCGCCCGTCGCCATGGCCGATGATGACCACGTCGCAGATATCGATGAAAAGCCCGTTCTCGACCACGCCGGGGATCTGGTTGACGACCATCCCGAACTGGCGCGCATTGCCGATGCGCCCGAGGTGCAAGTCGATGATAAAATTACCCTCATCGGTGATGAAGGGCGTATCGTTGTTCATCCGCAGGCTGGATGTGTCGCCCAGCACGTCCAGCGATGATAGTGTTTCTTCGATCAGCGCCTTGGTGGTTTGCCAGCCGAAGGGCACCACTTCGACGGGAAGCGGGAAGGCGCCCAGCGTTTCGACCTGCTTGGTCTTGTCCGCGATCACGATCATCCGGTCGC
Organism: Paracoccaceae bacterium; assembly: GCA_013042605.1. Lineage (GTDB taxonomy): Bacteria > Pseudomonadota > Alphaproteobacteria > Rhodobacterales > Rhodobacteraceae > JABDPT01. Next base: position 21,003 of record JABDPT010000003.1, on the reverse strand, counting down.
TGGCGGTGGCCACGATCTTTTCTTGCAACAGCGCGCCGCCGCCGCCCTTGATCAGGTTCAGCTCGCCGTCGAATTCATCCGTGCCGTCGATGGTGACATCAAGCCACTTCGCCTCGTCCAGACTGGTGATCTTGATACCCACCTGCCGGGCCAGTTCCGCCGTACGGGTCGAGGTCGGCACCCCAACGATATCGAGCCCGTCGCCCTGCACCATTTCGCCCAGGCATCGCACCAGCCAGGCCGCGGTCGAACCCGTACCAAGCCCCACGCGCATCCCCGATTCGACATAATCGCAAGCCCGTTTGGCAGCGACGAATTTCGCGGTATCGATGGGCGAGAGGTTTTTCGACATGTGGCGACTCCGGTAACGTGGGGCCGCTTATAGGCAACTTGCCCAAAGGGTGCGAGCGGGTTTTGCCGCTTGCGGCGGCGCGTCGGTCGGTTTGGGCATGGACGGTGTCGCCAAGGGGCCCCAAGAAAGACGAAAGCCCAAGGAGGGTCGCGCTTGTTTTTATCTGTTTTCGAGATGTTCAAGGTCGGTATCGGCCCATCGTCGTCGCACACGATGGGGCCGATGGTAGCGGCAGCGCGGTTTCTCGACAGGTTGCGCGCCTCGCCGTTTTCAGCCGCGGGCGTCCGCGCGAGCCTGCATGGCTCGCTGGCCTTCACCGGCGTTGGCCACGCCACCGACCGCGCGGTGATCCTGGGGCTGGCGGGGTTCGCGCCCGAAACCTATGACGCTGACGCGGCGGAGGCGGCGCTGGCCGAGATCCGCGCCACAGGCCGGGTGACGCCCGATGGGCTCGGCCCCCTGAGGTTCGATCCCGAACGCGACCTGCGCTTTGACTATGGGGATCCCCTGCCCGGGCATGCCAATGGGCTGATCCTGATGGCAACGGACGCGCAGGGCGACGTGATCGCGCAGGAAACCTATTATTCGGTGGGCGGTGGTTTCGTGATGACCGAAGCCGAACTGGCGTCGGGGGCCAATACCGATGACGGACCACCGGTGCCAAATCCGTTCCATTCGGCGGCCGAAATGCTGCGCATGTGCGCCGAGACCGGCAAAAGCGTGGCCGACCTCAAACGCGCCAACGAACTGTCGCGGATCGACCGGGCGACACTGGATGCGGGCCTTGCGCGGATCTGGACGGTGATGAACGAGTGCATCGACCGGGGTCTGGCGGGGCAAGGCGCATTGCCCGGCGGGCTGAACGTGAAACGCCGGGCGCACCGGATCCACCAGTCGCTGCTGGCCGAACGCGGGCGCAACCTGACCGCGCCGCATACGATCAATGACTGGATCGGCACCTATGCAATGGCGGTGAACGAGGAAAACGCCGCCGGTGGACAGGTCGTGACAGCCCCCACCAACGGGGCCGCCGGTGTGATCCCCGCGACGATCCGATACTACCTCGATCACGTGCCGGACGCGCGTGCCGACAAGGTCGGCGACTTCCTTCTGACGGCGGCTGCCATCGGGGGGCTGGTCAAGCACAACGCCTCGATCTCGGGAGCGGAATGCGGCTGCCAGGCCGAGGTTGGGTCGGCAAGTGCGATGGCTGCTGCGGGGCTTTGCGCGGTGCTGGGTGGAAGCCCGGAACAGGTTGAAAACGCCGCAGAAATCGCATTGGAGCATCATCTTGGCATGACCTGCGATCCGGCCAGGGGGCTGGTGCAGGTGCCGTGTATCGAACGCAACGGGCTGGGCGCGATCAAGGCGGTGTCGGCGGCGTCGCTGTCGCTACGGGGGGATGGCACGCATCTGGTGCCGCTGGATGCCTGTATCGAGACGATGCGGCAAACCGGCGAAGACATGAGCCACAAATACAAGGAAACCTCGCTGGGCGGGCTGGCCGTCAATATCCCCAACTGTTGAGCCCATCCCGTTGGGTTCGCCGCGCCTGCGCGCGCCGACAGACCGGGGGGTCACCCCCCGGACCCCCCAGAATATTTCCGGCCAGAAGACGGTGCATGTTCGTCTTCTGGCTTCAAATATTCCCGCCGGAGGCAGACACGTGCCGCCCGGAGGGTGGCACAGGGATCAGGTGCGCCCGGCACGGGCGCTCAATTTCCCAGAGCGATGCCTTCGCGGCGGGGGTCGGCGCCACCGGTCAGCGTCTCTCCCAGAGCGATGGCGTGCAGGCCGGAGGTGAGGCCACGCTGGTTCGTCTCGAACCCCATGGCTTGCAGTGCTGCTTCGAGATCGGTAGCGCTGGTGTCCTCTTCCAGATCATAGGTCCCGAAGCGGTTGACCAGATGCGGCATCGCCACCGCGCGTTGCACATCCATCCCCCAGTCGAGATACGCGATGATCGTCTTGGCGATATAGCCGATGATCCGGCTGCCGCCCGGGGACCCGACGACCAGCACCGGCGCCCCGTCGCGGAGCACGATGGTCGGGGACATCGACGAACGCGGGCGTTTTCCCGGCTCGACCCGGTTGGCGATGGGCCAGCCATCGGAATGCGTCCGGAACGAGAAATCCGTCAATTCGTTGTTGAGCAGGAAGCCGTTGGTCATCAGCCGCGAGCCAAAGCCGTTTTCGATGGTCGTCGTCATCGAGAGCGCGTTGCCGTCGGCATCGACGATGGAGATATGCGAGGTCGAGGGGAACTCGATCGAGGCGTCCTCGCCCCAGAGCAGGGCGTGATCGTATTCGGGCGTGCCCGGCGCGACTTCGGGCAGCGCATCGTCACCCGCCAGCAGGGCAGCGCGGGAGGCGAGGTATTCGGGCGCGACCAGCCCTTGCGTCGGCACCGGCACGAAATCGCTGTCGGCCATGTAGCGGCCGCGATCCGCGAAGGCGAGCCGCGAGGCATCGCCAATGAGCCGCCAGCTTTCGGGGTTATCGGCGCCCAACGCGGCCAGATCATAGCCGCCGAGCATGCCGAGGATCTGGCCCACGGTCAGCGCGCCGGACGAGGGTGGGCCCATCCCGCAGACATCGTGGTCGCGATACGCGACGCATACCGCGGGACGTTCGATGACCCGGTAAAGGGCCAGATCGGTGGTGGAGAGGACGCCGGGGTTGCCCGCGGCACCGCGCACGGTGGCGACGATGTCTTCGGCGATGGGGCCGGTATAGATCGCATCCGCGCCCTGCGTCGCGATGGCGCGCAGGGTCGCCCCGTAGGCCGCGTTCACCAGCAGATCGCCTTCGGCAATCGCGGTGCCGCCGGGAAAGAAATAGGCCTCGGTCGCGGGAAAGCGGCGCAGGCGCTCTTCACCGCCAGCAACCAGGCCCGCGAGCCGCGCCGAGACGGAAAAGCCATCTTCCGCATGGGCGATCGCGTCGTCAAAGAGCGAGGCCCAGTTGGCGCGACCCCAGCGGCGATGCGCCTCTTCCATGAGCGCAGGCGTGCCGGGGGTGCCGACAGAGAGCCCGCCGACGACCGCGTCCCAGAAGCCGAGCGGTTCGCCCGCGTCGTTCTGAAACAGCCGGGGCGTGGCCGCGAGCGGCGCGGTTTCGCGCCCGTCAAGCGTCGTGACCTCGCCCGAAGCCGCGTTGTACCAGACAAGGAAAGCGCCGCCCCCGAGCCCGGAGGATTGGGGTTCGACAAGACCCAGCACGGCCTGAACCGCGACCATCGCATCCGCAGCACTTCCACCGCGTTCGAGCACGCGGGCGCCAACTTCCACCGCGAGCGGATTGGCCGCCGCGACCATCCAGTTTTGCGCGGTGACGGGCTGGCCCGCCGCCTTGGCGTCAAGCGCGGCCCGCGCGGCGTCGGAAAGCGCGACGGCCCCCGCCCCAGCGGCTTCGGGCGCGACGGTATCGGCGGTTTGCTGGGCAGTGGCCGGGGTGAGACAGAGCGCCAGCACAGCGGTCAGAACAGGGAAACGAAGGGGCAGCATTGGATCCTCCTGCAAATGCGTGATTGAAAAGGGGCGTAATACCCCGCCAGCATGACCCCGGACCGCGTACCGGGCAAGCGTGATGGCGAAAGATTGCCTTTATCCACGGATTTTGCGACGAGGGATGTCCAGAGGGAGGCGAGACACGCCATGGACAAGGCAGGGTTGCCCGTGGCGCGGGCCGGGATGACCATCGGGCTTTTGGGCGGTTCCTTCGACCCGCCCCATCGCGGCCATGTGCACGTGACGCGAGAGGCCTTGCGCCGGTTCGGGCTTGATCGGGTTTGGTGGCTCGTTTCCCCGGGTAACCCTCTGAAATCGAAGGGTCCGGCGCCGCTGGAGCGTAGGCTGGCGGCATCACGGGACCTGATGCGGCATCCCAGGGTGACGGTCACGGATATCGAGGCGCGCATGGGTACGCGGTACACCGCCGCGACGTTGGGGCAGTTGGTTCGGCGCTATCCGGGTGTTCGGTTCGTCTGGCTCATGGGTGCGGACAATCTGGCCGGGTTTCATCGCTGGGACCGCTGGCAGTGGATCCTCGAAACCGTGCCCATCGGTGTGATCGCCCGGCCCGGTCAGGGGATTGCGGCGCGACTGTCCCCGGCGGCGGCGAAGTATGAACGTTATCGCCTGCGGGGGCGCGAGGCAGCGCTGCTGAGCCGGACGGAAGCGCCGGTCTGGTGCATGGTGAATGTGCCGCTGGACGACACATCGTCGACCAAGATCCGCGCGCAGGGCGGGTGGACGCGCGAGCCCTGATCAAGTTGCCGTCAATCTGCCGGATTTCCGGCTTGAACCGGCCCGATCCGCACGTTTAACTCTGGCCCATGGCGAACCGCTTTACCAGACGCGCCCTTCTCTCCGGGCTGGGTGCGACCTTGGCGACCCCTGCCCTTGCGCTTGCGCCGACACGGTCGTTGCGACCGGTGCCGCGCGGTGCGGCGCCCATCGCCGTCGCACCACCGGAATATGCCAGCCTGATCCGTGATGCGGGTCTTGGCGGGCAGGTGACGTTCGCGGTGGCCGATGCCAAGACGGGTGCGTTCATCGAAACCCACAACGCGGATGTGCGGCTGCCCGCGGCGTCGGTGGCGAAGGCGGCAACAGCCTATTATGCGCTTGACCGGTTGGGGCCGGAGTACCGTTTCGTCACGCGGGTTTTGGCCACGGCGCCCATCGTGAACGGGCGGCTGGACGGTGACCTTATCCTCGAAGGGGGTGGCGATCCGACGCTCGACACCGATGCGATGGCCGATCTTGTTCTTGCGCTGAAGGCCACCGGTTTGATCGAAGTGCGGGGGGCGTTGCGGATCGATGCGCGGGCCCTGCCCAACCTGCCGTGGATTGACCCCGATCAGCCCGATCACGTCAGCTATAACCCCGCGATTGCCGGGCTGAACCTGAATTTCAACCGTGTGCATTTCGAATGGAAGCGCGCGAAGGATGGCTATGACATCACGATGCAGGCGCGCGCGCGTCGGTTCCGGCCGGCCGTGGACGTGGCGACCATGTCGCTCGAAGACCGCAAGATGCCTGTCTATACCTATGAACGCAGATCGGGTGTCGATCGCTGGACGGTGGCCAAGGGGGCGCTGGGGCGCGACGGGGCGCGCTGGCTGCCGGTGCGGGATCCGGCGGCCTATGCGGCGGATGTCTTCATGACGCTGGCGCGATCGAACGGGATCGTTCTGCGCCGGGGGCCGAATGTGCTGCAACCCGTGGCCGCGACCGAGCTTGTCGCCCATGAAAGCGCACCGCTGACCGAGATTGCGGCGGATATGCTGGAATATTCGACCAATCTGACCGCCGAGAGCCTTGGGATCACGGCAAGCCGCAACGGCGGTGCGCGCCCGCCCAGCCTGATCCGGTCAGCGCGCGAGATGAACAAGTGGCTGAACGGCGCCGTCGGCGCGCGGTCGGCGGGGTTCGTCGATCACTCGGGCCTTGGATACGGGTCGCGGGTGACCCCGCAGGATATGGTGCGTATTCTGCAATCGGCCGCGGGAAACGGCGCGCTCAAGCCGCTGCTCAAGGATATCAAGGTGGAAGCGCCGGGTGCGGTGGTGCGCGCCAAGACCGGGACGCTGAATTTCGTCAGCGGGTTGGCGGGTTACGTCGATGCCCCCAACGGGCGCAGCCTGACTTTCGCGATCTTCTCGGCCGATCTCGAGCGGCGCGATGCCATCGACGTGGCCAATCGCGAACGCCCCCCCGGGGCGCGGTCATGGGCGCGGCGGGCACGGGGATTGCAGAAGAGCCTGATTGGACGCTGGCTGGCGCTTTCGGTCTAGTCGCCGTCGATTGCCAGTCCGTCACCGCGCGCGTAGCGTCGCAAACATGCGTGACGACCGCCCCCTTTTCGGCATCGCCCTAATGCTGGGCTTCTGCCTTTTGGCACCGATGTCGGATGCCATCGCCAAGCTTCTGGGCGGGCGTCTTCCGCTGTTGGAGTTGCTTGTGGCCCGGTTCGGCATTCAAGCGGTCTTGCTGGCCCCTGTGCTGGTCCTGTCAGCAGGGGCGTTCTGGCCGCGCGGGCGGTTGCTGCGGCTCGTCTTCTTTCGGACGCTGCTGCATATCGCCGGGATCGGGCTCATGTTTCTGTCGCTGCGCTATCTGCCGCTGGCCGATGCGGTGGCGATTGCATTTGTCATGCCCTTCATCCTGTTGCTGCTGGGCCGTTTCATTTTGAACGAAGAAATCGGGATGCGGCGGATCATGGCCTGTGCGGTCGGTTTTTTCGGCACGCTGTTGGTCATTCAGCCAAGTTTTGCCGAGGTGGGGCCGGCCGCGCTTTTGCCGGTCTGCGTGGCGGTGATCTTTGCGGGGTTCATGCTGGTCACAAGGATGATGTCGCGGGAAATCGGTGCGATCCCCTTGCAGGCGGTGGGCGGGACGATGGCGCTTGGGCTGCTGTTGCCTTGTCTTTTCGCTGCGAATGTTGCGGGCGTGCCGGGGTTCGACACGACGGTGCCGGATGCCTGGACGCTGTGGCTGCTGCTGACCCTGGGCCTGCTTGGCACGGTCGCGCATCTTCTGATGACCTGGAGCCTGCGATTTGCGCCTGCGAGCACACTGGCGCCGATGCAATACCTTGAAATCCCGGTGGCCGCCGTCGTGGGCTGGTTCATTTTCCGCGAATTTCCCAACGGGCTGGCGCTGGCCGGTATTTCGATCACCATCGCGGCCGGGCTTTACATCGTCCTTCGCGAACGGCGCTTTAGCCAGATGTCAAAGCCCGCATCGCCTCATCCAGCGCCACCCGCGGCATGATGGCGAGCATTGCGGGCGTGTCGAACTCTAACTCAACCGGGCCATTGACGCGGTTTGACGTGCCGATCCGCCCATCGGGCGCGAATTTGAGCCCGTCGATGGGCCAGGCAAGACCCGAGGACGTGCCGGTCACCGCACCCATGGGAAAAAGCGACAGGCGGCTGTCTTCGGGCAGGTCCAGCGACAGGCGCGTCGGGGCAAGAAACACGATGTCCTGCCGACCGACGATGATGATGCGTTTGTCGGGGTTTCGCGCCAGCGCGTTATAGACCGCGAGTTCATGGTCAAGCCGCCGTCCGGTGAAACCCACGGCCAGAATCAAGGGCGCGTCGATCATCCGAAGGGATTTCTCGAAGTCGGTACTTTCCTGTTCGGCAACGGGAAACAGGATGTCGGGTGGCAAGGCATCGCGCACCGATTTGGGCAGGGAATCGAAGTCGCCGATCACCGCCTGCGGGGTCAGACCCATCGCAAGCGCGGTCGCCGCACCGCCGTCTGCCGCCACAAGAAATGGGGCGCGCGACAACGCTTCGTCAATATCGTGTGTTTTAGCCTTGCTGGCACCGAGAAGGGTGACGGCGGTTTTCGACGTTAAGACCATGTGAACTCTATGGTGATTTGTGTTCAGAAAGGAAACAGACCAGTATCATTCCCCGAATAAATCCACCGAATTGCCACAGTCTGTTCCCATTTGCGCGGCACTGCACGGTAACTATAGTTTTGCTGGATCGGGGGAGAAAGCGACGAAGATGGTAGGCGCAAGTAAAATCCTTACCGTTTCCTACGGTACGTTCTCTTGTACGCTGGAAGGGTTCGATGATCCGTTTTCGACCATGAGGTCGATTGCGGAGTATTTCCGCGACCTTGCCGCCGACGATCGCTATTTCGGGGCCGAACCGCCGACCCCTGATGCAGAGATGCTGCATCGGATTGCCGAAAAGGAAGTCCAGCGCCGGGTCGAAGCGCGGGTTCAGGAAGACGGGATCGTTCTGCGTCAGATGGAGCCGAGCGTCGCGCCGGTTGCCGCCCCGGTCGCCGCGCCGGAACCCGAAGTTGAAGAACCCGTGGCCGCCACGCCCGAGCCGGAGGCCGTTGCCGAAGCTGCGCCCGAGATCGAAGAAGAACCCGCTGCCGAGATCGCGCCCGAGGTGGAAGAGCCGGTGGCCGAGGTTGAGCCGACGGAGAACGTCTTTGCCGAGCCGGAACCCGAAGTCGAGGAACCGGTCGCCGCCGCGCCAGAGCCGGAGGTGGTTGCCGAAGCTGAGCCCGCGTTCGAAGAAGAGCCCGCCGCCGAGACCGCGCCCGAGGTGGAAGAACCGGTTGCAGAGGCCGAGGCACCTGCCGAGGTCTTCGCCGAGCCCGAACCGATTGCCGAGGCAGAGCCGGAAGACACGATCGCCGTCGCAGAGCCTGAAATGGCCGATGAGATCGAGCCCACTGCCGATCTTGCCCCCGAGTTGGAAGCCATCGAAGAGACGCCGGTCGCAGAGTTTGAGGAAGACAGTTTTGACGAGCCGGACGTTGATCGCGCCGACGGCCTGACGCAGGTTGCCCCGCAGCCGCTGGTCGAACCGGCGGAAGGCGACGACAGCATTGCCGCCAAGCTAAGCCGGATCCGCGCCGTTGTGGCCCGCAGCCGCGCGACCACCGCGCAGGATGACGACGAGTTCGAGGTGCCGCTGGCGCCGACGACGGATTTCTCGGCCAGCATCGACAGCGCCTTTGCGGATATCGACGAGAGCGGTGAAACGCCCAGCTTCGACGCGCCTGAAGAGGCCGCGGAGGAGTTCGATACCGTCGATGAAGATGAAAGCGACGATTGGGAAGATGAAACCCCAGAGGTGGAAGAAGAGGCGCCCAGCTATGGCCGCCGCGACGCGGCCGCCACGCGCATTCTGACCGACGAACAGTCTGGCCTGGATGTTCAGACCGAGGAAGACGATGACGCGGCCCTGATGGCCAACCTTGCCAGCACCCTGTCGCAGGACGACGAGGCCGAGCTGCAGGAAGAGCTGGAAGAGCTGGAAGACCTGCAGGCGGAAGCCGATGACAGGGTTGAGACCCGGATTCTCGAGGAAGACGAACTCGACGACATCGTCGCCGAGGACGAGACGGATGATAGCGACGTTCTTGCCGCCATCGCCCGCATGAACGCCGCCGAAACCGACGAAGCGCCGGAACCCGTGGCGGACCTTGAAAACGAGGACGTCGAAGACTTCGACGAGCTTCACGAGGAAGAGGCGCCCAGCGCCGAGCCCGCCGAACGTCACGCCGCCTTCGAGCCCGAGAAATCCGGCGAAGCGGCTTTCGACCGTATCCTCGAGGAAACCAACTCGAAACTCGACGACGACGAAGGCAGCCGCCGCCGGTCCGCGATTGCGCATCTGAAAGCCGCCGTCGCCGCGACGAAGGCCGATCGCCTTCTGGGCAAGGGTCGCAAGCGCGACCAGGAAGATGCGGAGGAGCAAAGCCGGTATCGCGACGATCTGGCCAAGGTCGTGCGTCCACGCCGCCCGGTCACCGAACCGCGCCCGGATCCTGACCGGTTTCGCCCCAGCCCGCTGGAGGAAAAGCCAAGCCCGCTGATGCTGGTATCGGAACAGCGTGTCGATACCGGCGAAAACGTGCGCAAACCCGCGATCCAGCCCCGCCGTGTGGCAGCTGGTAATCTGGCTGTGGACGACGCGCCCGAGTTTGCGGGCGGCGAGGCGAATTTCGCCGAGTTCGCGCAACAGATGGGCGCAACAGAACTTCCCGACCTTCTGGAAGCAGCGGCGGCCTATTCGGCCTTTGTCGAAGGCCATAAGGAGTTTTCGCGCCCGCAACTGATGCGCCGCGTGGCGGATGTCGAGCGTGAGACATTCACCCGCGAGGCCGGGTTGCGGTCATTCGGTCAGTTGCTGCGTCAGGGCAAGATCCAGAAGCTGAAGCGCGGGCAGTTCACCATTCCGGAAGACACGCGCTTCAACCCAGAGGCGCGCATGGCCGGGGAATAAGATCCCCGCCAGTCATGTCAGTCAAAGCGGCAGGCCCGGACATCCCGGCCTGCCGTTTTCTATTGGAAGGGTGGTGTTCAGCCGTCTTTCGACGGCGCGTCCGGATCGGCGCGCCCGACACCGCGAAAGACCGCGCGAAACGGAATGGCCCAGATGATGCCAAGGGCGGCGTAGACGAAAAGTTCCAGCCAGATCGGCGGCCGGTCGAGCCAGTTCATGACCGTTACGGCCGCCACGATATAAAGCGGCAGGCCAAGCAGCAGAATGACAAGCGACCAGCGTCGGCGGGCTTTGTAAGACAGGGCCATCAGTCTGAAAACGGGTCCGTTACTAGGATTGTGTCGTCACGTTCGGGTGACGTGGAAAGTAGGGCGACGGGACAGCGGATCAACTCTTCGATGCGGCGGACGTATTTCACCGCCTCGCCGGGCAGGTCGGCCCAGCTGCGCGCCCCGGCAGTGGACTCCGACCAGCCCTTCATCGATTCATAGACCGGCTTGACGCGGGCCTGTTTGTCGGCGGCGGTGGGCAGGTAATCGAGCATTTCACCGTCCAACTCGTAGCCGGTGCAGATTTTCAGCGTCTCCATCCCGTCGAGCACGTCGAGCTTGGTCAGCGCGATACCGTTGACGCCGCTGGTCGCACAGGTCTGGCGCACCAGAACCGCATCAAACCAGCCGCAGCGGCGCTTGCGGCCGGTGGTCGTGCCGAACTCGTGCCCTTTCTCGCCCAGCCGCTGACCGTCTTCGTCGAAAAGCTCGGTCGGAAACGGGCCTTCGCCCACGCGGGTGGTGTAGGCCTTGACGATGCCCAGCACGAAGTCGATCGCCCCCGGGCCGATGCCGGTGCCGGTGGCGGCCTGTCCGGCAATCACGTTCGACGAGGTCACGAAGGGGTAGGTGCCGAAGTCTACGTCAAGCAATGCGCCTTGCGCCCCTTCGAAGAGGATGCGCTGACCCGCGCGGCGACGGTCGTTGAGCTCTTTCCAGACCGGCGCGGCATAGGGCAGGATCTTGGGTGCGATATCCTTGAGGGCTTTGACCAGCGCGTCACGATCCACCTCGGGCAGGCCAAGCCCGCGGCGCAGGGCATCGTGATGCACCAGAAGACGCGCGACGCGTGCCTCAAGCGTCGCTTCATCCGCCAAATCGGCTACGCGCACTGATCGGCGACCGACCTTGTCTTCGTAGGCCGGGCCGATGCCGCGCCCGGTGGTGCCGATCTTGGCCACGGCGTTCTGGCTTTCGCGGGCGCGGTCAAGCTCTCCATGAATGGGCAGGATCAGCGGCGTGTTCTCGGCGATCTTGAGCGTCTCGGGGGTGATCTCCACCCCTTGCGCGCGCACCGTCTCGATCTCATCGACCAGGTGCCAGGGGTCGAGTACCACGCCATTGCCGATCACGCTTAGCTTGCCGCCGCGCACCACGCCCGAGGGCAGCGCATGAAGTTTGTAGACCTTGCCGTCGATGACCAGCGTGTGACCGGCATTATGGCCGCCCTGAAAGCGCGCGATGACGTCAGCGCGTTCGCTGAGCCAATCGACGATCTTCCCCTTGCCTTCATCGCCCCACTGGGCCCCGACGACGACGACATTTGCCATTTTGCTTCTCCGCTGGTGCAAACCCGCGCCCGTATAGCGGCAGGTTCAGGGCTGCGAAACCGCAAAACAGCCGCCACATCTGGACAGGCGCGGCACGAGGCGGCATTCAGTGGCCAGGCAAGGAGAATATGATGGGTTTTCTGCTGCGTTGGCTGATCGCTTTCGTGCTTTTGTCGGTGACGTTCAATCCGACGCAATGGAACTTCGTCCGCTGGGCGCGAGACAGCTTTGACGGGCAGATGCCGCTTGTGGTGCTAGCCGGGCTGATCCTGCTGACGGGTTACGTGATCTATCTGCGCGCGACGCTGCGGTCGATCGGGGCGTTCGGGATGCTTTTGGTGGCCGCGATTTTCGGGGCGCTGATCTGGGTTCTGATCGATTTCGGGATCATGCGGCTTGATAATCCGAATGTGACGGTCTGGCTGGGGTTGCTGGCGCTGTCGCTGGTTCTTGGGATCGGGCTTTCGTGGTCGATCGTGCGGCGCAAGCTGACCGGTCAGACGGATGTTGATGACGTCGACGAGTGATGCCAAGCCCGCCCGTCAAAGAGAGCTGAGAAGCCCGTCGATCTCTTTCTCGATGAAGGCAGCACAGGCTTCCGGGCCGTTTTCATAGGAAGTCCGCGGCCCGTCGGGATACCGAAAGAGCAGATACCCCGTGTCCGTCCTCCGTAGACCCCAGGCCGGGCTGGTGCGTTTGTCGTCAGACCACCCAAGCCAGAGTTCGATCTGCTCGGGGTGGTCTTTCAAAAACGCCGCCAGCGCGGGTTGCGTGATCTCTGCGCGCCGCGCTCGAAGGCGAAGGCTCTTGGCGAGTTGGACCGCGCTTTTCTGTCCGTTGCGGAAAAGGTTGGGAAAGTCGCACACAGTCTGGATGATGTCGGACCGTCGAAACGTCATGACCATCGCCTAACACAAACCGGTCAAAACCGGAAACACGGGGTTGCGATAGGGGCGCGGCGGCTTTAGATACCCCGAGTCTCGAAGCATAGGTTTGCCCGCTTAATGGAAAACGTCGTTCTCATCGTCCACCTGATCCTGGCCCTGTGCCTGATCGGTGTCGTGCTTTTGCAGCGCAACGAAGGCGGCGGGCTTGGTCTTGGTGGCGGTGGCGGCGGATCTGTTTCGTCGCGCGGTCAGACCACGGCCTTGGGCAAGCTGACATGGGCGTTCGCGGTTGCGTTTATCTGTACGTCCATCACGCTGACGATCTTTGCCGCGCAAAACTCGGCCGACACGTCGGTCATTGACCGCCTCGGCATCGAGGCGCCTGCGCCCGGGTCCGTCCCGGTTGCCCCATCGGGCGACGATCTGTTGCCGCCGCCGGCCGATGGCGGGCTGGTCGCGCCCCCGCCGGTAGAGTAATTCTGCGCAGCCCTTGGGGAGTCGGGGCAGAAAACCACATGATCTTGCGGTTGCTGCCCTTGTCGCGGGCCAGCGAATCCGATAGGGCTTAAATCCCGTGGGGATCGTCGACCAGAACATGGGCGTCCGGTCCGACAGGCATCACTCGCGGGGATATCACCACTTATGGCACGTTTCGTTTTCATCACCGGCGGTGTGGTGTCTTCGCTTGGAAAGGGTCTTGCTTCGGCAGCACTTGGGGCACTTCTTCAAGCACGCGGTTTTTCCGTGCGATTGCGCAAGCTTGACCCCTATCTCAACGTCGACCCCGGCACCATGAGCCCGTTCGAGCATGGCGAGGTTTTCGTTACCGATGACGGGGCCGAAACCGATCTTGACCTTGGCCATTACGAACGTTTCACGGGCGTCGCCGCACGCAAGACCGACAGCGTGTCGTCGGGGCGGATCTATTCCAATGTGCTGGAGAAAGAGCGGCGGGGCGATTACCTTGGCAAGACCATTCAGGTCATTCCGCATGTGACCAATGAGATCAAGGATTTCATCTCCATCGGCGAGGATGAGGTCGATTTCATGCTCTGCGAGATCGGCGGTACGGTGGGCGACATCGAGGGGCTGCCGTTCTTCGAAGCCATCCGCCAGTTTTCACAGGACAAGCCGCGCGGACAGTGCATTTTCATGCATCTCACGCTTTTGCCGTGGATTGCCGCGAGCGGGGAGTTGAAGACCAAGCCGACACAGCACTCGGTCAAGGAATTGCGGTCGATCGGGATTGCGCCGGATGTGCTTGTCTGCCGCTCTGACAAGCCGATCCCCGAGAAAGAGCGCGAGAAGATCGCGCTGTTCTGCAACGTGCGCAAAGAGGATGTGATCGCCGCCCCCGACCTGCGCTCGATCTATGAGGCACCGCTGGCCTATCACCGCGAAGGGCTGGACCAGGCGGTGCTGGATGCCTTCGATATCTCGCCCGCGCCGCGTCCCAACCTTCAGCGGTGGGAGGATGTGCAGGACCGCATCTTCAATGCCGAGGGCGAGGTCAAGGTCGCCATCGTCGGGAAATACACACAGCTTGAAGATGCCTATAAATCCATCGCCGAGGCGCTGACCCATGGCGGCATGGCCAACCGGGTGCGTGTGAAGACCGAGTGGATCGATGCCGAGATTTTCGAACGCGACGACCCGGCGCCCTATCTGGAAGGGTATCACGCGATCTTGGTGCCGGGCGGTTTTGGTGAGCGGGGGACCGAGGGCAAGATCCGCGCCGCCGAGTTCGCGCGCACGCGCAAGATCCCCTATCTGGGCATCTGCCTTGGTATGCAGATGGCCGTGATCGAAGCGGCGCGCAATCTGGCACACCTGCCCGATGCAGGCAGCGAGGAGTTCGACCACGAGGTGGGAAAAAAGCGCTTTACGCCAGTGGTTTACCATCTGAAGGAATGGGTGCAGGGCAATCATACCGTTGCGCGCAAGGTCGATGATGACAAAGGCGGGACCATGCGGCTTGGCGCATATACCGCGAACCTTGCACCGAAATCGAAGGTGGCGGACGTCTATGGGGAAACCGTTATCGAAGAGCGGCATCGCCACCGTTACGAGGTGGATATCAAGTACCGCGAAAAGCTTGAAGACAAGGGTCTGAAATTCTCTGGGATGTCCCCGGACGGGCGCCTTCCCGAGATCGTGGAAGTGCCCGATCACCCGTGGTTCATCGGTGTGCAATTCCACCCCGAGCTGAAATCGAAACCCTTCGCCCCGCATCCGCTATTCGCGGATTTCGTGCGCGCGGCCAAGGAAGTGTCGCGCCTCGTCTGAGACGGCGCTATATTGCGCAGTATGCGCACGCTGATTGCCCTGCTGTTTTGTGTGAGCCCGGCCCTGGCCGATCCGATCCTGCGCGTCCCCTATTCCGAGCTTGAGCCGCGTCTGGTCAATCGCATCGATTTCGAGACCTACCCCCGGCACCTGTCACCCGGCACGATGCTTGAGGGGGTGCAGGCCTTCGAAGGGGCGTCGATTGCGGAACGCTTTGTCGGGCAGGTGATCACGCAGCATCAGGGCTTTGACCGGCTCACTCCGATGGCGCAGGGGCCGTTGCGGCTTCAGGCCGGAGCGCCGGGTCAGAACCTGTCGGTGTCGTTCATCTTCATGCTGTCCAATCAGCTTGAAGGGTTGGCCCCGCCCGGATACCCGGCGCGCGAGGCCAGTGGCGAGGGGGCGATTTCCATCCTCTTCGACCGCGATCAGTTTGCGCTTGGGTTTCGGGTGGCCGCAGAGCTGCCGCCCCGCGAGGCCGGGCCTGCGCGCGGGATGATGACGGTGACCTTCTATCGGCGCGACGGATCGATGATCGATACGATGCCTGTCGAGCTCGAATGGGGGCGCGCGGCCTATGGGTTTCTGCGTAACGGGGAAGAGAGGGACATCGCCGGGATCGCGATCACCAATAGCGACCCGGCGGGCATTGCCATCGACGACCTGATTTTCGATCAGGACCTCGTGCTTGGCTGGCTTCATCGGACCCAATCTCCGGGCTGATCGAGGTAAACAGTCTGTTCTCAAAATCGAAACCAGCGAATTGTGGCAGGGTCGCCGCCCGTTTTCGGACCAGGAAACCGGGTCGACTGTTGCGCATTCGGGAACAAGACGGCGGGTTTCACGCGGATTGGAGGGTCACTTTGTGGCATTGTTGCCGTTTGGGACATAGCCAGGTCACCGCGATCCGGGCCGTCAAAACCCCGCTCCACAAAACCGTCATGACTTGGAGAATTCTGGTCTGACTGTCGCCCATAAGCGGGCGTCTATTGATAGACGTGGCGGGCGCCGGCTGGGGCCGGATCCTGTGTAAATGGTGTTTGACGTGGGATACGCCGGGCGCGTCCATGGATGCACCCGGCGTATTTCATTTCTTGGTCAATGCTTTGCAAAGCTGGCGCGTATGTGATCAGCCGCCGCACGAACCGGGGCGGCGGTGCTCGCACCGGTGAAAAGCCCAAGCGTATAGTCCGGCAATTGTGGCAGATTGGCCTGCGCCGGCACTTCGACGATCTCGTCAGTGAGCGCCGAGACGGGCAAGGGTGCGACCACGAGATCGGCCAGAATCGCACCCCGTTGGGCCGAAATATGCGCGCTTTCGAAGGCCACCCGATAGGCGCGGCCTTGCGCTTCGAGGGCGGAAAGACCCGCCGCACGCCACGAACACCCCTCTTCCCAGACCGACACGGGCAAAGGGTCGCTCTCTGCCGCGACGCCACCGCGCAGCATCGCCCAGACAAGTGGCTCGCGTACCAAAAGCTCTGCGTTCTCACTTCCCGTAAACCCGCCATCGCGCGTGACGACGGTCATGTCGAGCCGCCCCTCGCGCACCATGCGCATCATGTTCGGCGTTACATCGACCACGACATTGACCACGACCCCGGGATGGGTTTCGCGAAATCGGCGCAGCATGGACGGCAGGAAGCGTTCGGCAACGTCGTCAGGCGCGCCAAGGCGCACCTCGCCCACCAGATCGGGTTGCACGAAGCGGGCCACGACCTCTCGGTTCAGGGCCAGAAGGCGGCGACCGTGTTCCAGCAGAACCTCGCCATCCGAGGTAAGCCGGACCGACCGGCTGTCACGCAGGAAGACGGGGCGGCCAAGCAGATCCTCAATGCGCTTGACCTGCATCGAGACGGCCGAGGGCGTGCGATGCACCACCTCTGCGGCAGACGAGAAATTGCCAGTCTCGGCAATCGCGACCAGGGTTTTCAGCAGATCAAGTTCGAGAATCGGGACCTGTACGGGGCTCTGCACATTCATGATTCATTTTTCCTGATAGATAAATTCAAATCTATTCGTTTTATTGAAGCATGATCCCCTGAGATTGTCCAGAAGCGGCCCAAACGGCCAATGCAAAAGCGAAAGGACAAGACGATGACAACGATCACACGCGGCTGGAAAGCCCCTTCACGACCCTTTGCCCAGGCAATACAGCGCTGGCGCGACACCGCCGCAAAGGCGCGGCAACGGCGCATCGCACGGGCCGGGCTGCGCGAGATGCTTGATCTTGACGATCACCATCTGCGCGATATCGGCGTAACGCGGGGAGATGTCAGCTATGTCACGCAGCTTCCGGTCGCGCAGGATCCGACCCAGGCCCTTGTGCGGCTGTCGTCGCGCGGGCGCAATTCGCGGTGACATGGGTTTTCGCGGGCGGTCAGGCGGCCTATATCCTTCGGCATGTTCGCAGATTTCATCAATCGTCTGACCCGCCCCGAACCCGAGCCGCTTCAAGACGGCGACGCGCGCCTTGCCTTGACCGCCCTTCTGGTGCGCATCGCGCGCGCCGATGGCGACTACGCCGATGACGAGGTGCGCCGCATCGACCGCCTGGTCGCCAAACGCTATGGCCTGTCGCCATTCGAGGCGACGGCCCTGCGCCGCGATGCCGAAGCGCTTGAGGGCGAGGCCCCCGATACCGTGCGCTTCACCCGCGCGGTCAAGGATGCGGTGCCATACGAAGAACGCGAGGGCGTGATCGAGGCGATGTGGGACGTCGTGCTGGCCGATGGCGTGCGCGACCACGAGGAAGACGCGCTTTTACGCCTTGTTGCCAACCTCTTAGGGGTCAATGACCGCGACAGCAACCTTGCCCGTCAGCGGGTTGAAGCCACCCGCGGATGATCGCCAGCCTGCCGATGTATGACCGAGCTGAAACCGCTTCGGCCAATGACATCTTGTGGCAGGCCATTGCCGAGGCATATCCCGGTCCGGCCCCGAAAACCCTGACCCGATCGCCCGATCCGACCGAAGACTGGCAGCGGCCCGATCTGTTCTTGTCGCAGACCTGCGGACTGCCGTTCCGGGCCGGGTTGCATGAGCGTGTGACCCTTGTGGCCACGCCGGACTATGGTGTTGAGGGATGCGAACCGGGCTATTACCGAAGCGTGGTCGTTGCCGCCCGGCACAATGGGCATCTTCGCCCGTCCGATTATGCGGATGTGACGCTGGCCTATAACGACCCGCTGTCGCAATCGGGCTGGGCGGCGGCGTGCGCACATGCGGGGGGCGCCGTGTTTGCTAGAACGCTGCGCACTGGCGGGCATCGTCTGTCGGCGCAGGCGGTCGCCGATGGGCGCGCCGATATCGCCTTCATCGATGCCGTGACATGGGATCAGATTGCCCGCTGGGATGCCTTTCCCGACGATCTGGTCGTGATCGACCGAACGCGGCCGACGCCGGGTCTGCCGTTGATCACGGCACAACATGGTGATGCCGCCGACCTGCGGGCCGCGATTGAGCGCGCCCTTGGCACCGTACCGTCCGAAATCCTTTCAACACTCCGACTGCGCGGTTTGGCGGTGATTAAAAAAGATGCATATCTCGTACAGCCATTGCCGCCGGAACCTAAAAGTTGATGTGCAAACGCCTCATTCCGTTGCGGAAACAGGGGCGGAAACGTTGCAATCACGCTAGATTCACGCCTAACCTTCTGTGCGCAACAGGTAAAAAGCGACCAATACGTGAACGACGGCCAAGTACCCGTTATCGAAATCCGCGACCTGCATAAGAGCTATGGCTCGCTGGAGGTCCTGAAAGGCGTCGACATGGTCGCGCCCCGTGGGCATGTCGTGTCGCTTATCGGATCATCGGGATCGGGAAAATCAACGCTTCTACGCTGTGCCAATCTTCTTGAAGACAGCCAGCAGGGCGAGATCCTGTTCGAGGGCGAACCGATCGCCTGGCGCGGCACCGGTCTGGGACGGCATCCGTCCGACCGCGAACAGGTCACGCGCATTCGCACAAACCTGTCGATGGTGTTTCAGCAATTCAATCTCTGGGCGCATATGACCATCCTGCAAAACGTGATGGAAGCGCCTGTAACCGTACTTGGCCGGGACAGGGCCGAGGTCGAGGAAAAGGCACGCGGATACCTTGCCAAGGTGGGTATCGGCGACAAGTGCGAAGCGTATCCCGCCCAGCTTTCGGGTGGTCAGCAACAACGGGCGGCCATCGCCCGGGCGCTTTGCATGGAACCGCGCGCCCTTTTGTTCGACGAACCAACCTCAGCGCTCGATCCGGAGCTAGAGCAAGAGGTTGTCAAGGTGATCAAGGATCTTGCGGCAGAAGGCCGTACGATGATCATCGTAACGCATGACATGCGGCTGGCGAATGATGTCAGCGAACATGTCGTGTTCCTTCATCAGGGCAAGGTCGAGGAGGAAGGCCCGCCGGCCGAACTTTTCGGAAGCCCGAAAACAGACCGGTTACGCCAGTTCTTGAGCGCAACGGTACCGGCCTGAGCCTGAATAGCGAGCGTTCAATGGGAGCAAACCAAATGAAAAACCTGATCCTCACGGCAGCGGCGCTTGCGCTTACTGCCGGCGTGGCCATGGCGGGAAGCCATTCCGTGGTCCGCTTGGGCACGGAAGGCGCCTATCCTCCGTGGAACTTCATCAATGACGACGGCGAGGTCGACGGATTCGAGCGCGAGCTAGGGGACGAGCTTTGCGCGCGGGCCGAACTGACCTGCGAGTGGGTCACGAACGAGTGGGACTCGATCATCCCGAACCTCGTTTCGGGCAACTACGATGCCATCATCGCGGGCATGTCGATCACCGACGAGCGGGATGAGGTCATCGACTTCACCCAGAACTATACGCCGCCCGATCCGTCGGCTTATGTTGCGCTGTCGGAAGACGCCGACCTGGCCGGTGGCGTGATCGCCGCACAGACCGGCACGCTTCAGGCGGGCTATATCGCCGAAAGTGGCGCCACTCTGATCGAGTTTGCGACGCCGGACGAAACCATCGCCGCCGTCAAGAACGGCGAGGCCGATGCGGTTCTGGCGGATGCGTCCTATCTGCAGCCCATCGTTGACCAGGACCCCGATCTGATGATGGTTGGTGATCCTGTTCCGCTTGGTGACGGTGTCGGTATGGGCATTCGCGAATCCGATGCCGAACTGCGCGACAAGTTCGATGCGGCCATCACCGCAATGAAGGAAGATGGCAGCCTGAACGCGTTGATCGAGAAGTGGGAAGTCAGTTCCCAATTCTGATGACCTATGCCGGGGCGGGCGCTTCCGCCCGCCCCGCGCGCCATAGCTGGAGACATTCCGATTTTCTCCTTTTGCACCGATCCCTCGACGCTTGAGACCTTTCAGTGGTTTGCCTGTTACCTGACCAACGGCAAGCACATGGGGTTCTATCTGTCATTCGTGACGGTGATGGTGCTGTTGCTGATCACGGCGCCCGTGGCGCTGGTTTTCGGGTTTGGCGGAGCAGTCGCGGCCCGAAGCCACTTTGCGCCGCTACGGTGGTTCGGCAAGGCCTATACAGCGATCGTGCGCGGTGTGCCCGATATCGCGTTCTTCCTCTTTTTCGTCATCGCGCTGGATCAGGCGTTCGAATGGTTGCGCCACCAGGTGCTTTGCCCGGACTGGACCGAACCTGTTCGGCAGGGCAATGACTTTGTCGTCTGTGCAGCGGCCAAACTTCCGCTGTCCAACGCGCCGCAATGGGTGCACGAGACCTATGGCTTCCTGTTGGCCATTCTCACGTTTGCGATCGTCTTCGGCGCTTTCGCGGCGAATGTGCTTTACGGTGCCATGCGCGCGGTCCCGCGAGCGCAGATGGAAACCGCCGAAGCCTATGGCATGACATCGCGCCAGGCCTTCTGGCGGGTCCTGATCCCGCAAATGTGGGTCTATGCCCTGCCTGGCCTGTCGAATCTCTGGATGATCCTGGTAAAGGCAACGCCGCTTCTGTTCCTGCTGGGCGTGGAAGACATCGTCTATTGGGCCCGCGAGTTGGGCGGCACCAAGGGCGCGATTTTCGACTATCCGCATCCGGACTGGCGTCTGTGGTACTTCCTTGGCTTGCTGGCCTTCTACCTGGCGCTCACCAGGGTGTCTGAGGTGGCTCTCGCGCGCCTCACG
>JABDPT010000316.1 GCA_013042605.1 Paracoccaceae bacterium | reverse complement strand
CGATCCGAGACCCGGAAGACCACCGAAAACGGTGCTTGCCCGCGCAGGCGCGCGACGCTGTCGACCTCGAAATAGCGTTTGACCTGTTTTGCGTCGATCACCTCGATCTCGCCGCCCTGAAACTCGCGGAAACGGCGGCCGTATTTGTGGGCCAGATAAGTCGCGAACGCATCGCTGAAGGCGGCCAGCTGTGCGGGTGACGCACGGCGCGCATCCGGGCCGAGCGTGGACCGCGCGATGATCGGAACATCGCCATATTTTTCGAAGATCTTTTCGAAGTCTTTCAGGATGCGGCTTTCGGACCGGCCCGAGTTGATGACGCTGTTGATATCGCTCACGACCTGCGAAATCAGCTGTTTCGCGCTGGCCACGGTCAAGGCCGCGCGTGCGGGTCCGGTGATCAGCGTCGCACTTGCGGCGGCGATCATGCCCAATACGGTTCTGCGCCCAAGGTTATTCATCGAACAGGTCCTCATAGGGGTCAAAGGCAAAGTCGTCTTCCCCACCGCTCAGTTCGAAGCGGCGGTTCTGTATATATAGGCTGCGGGCCTGCGCATAACTATCTGCGCTTTCGTATAGAAGGCCATCGATCGTATCGGCGAATTCGTACCGATCGCCCAAACGGTCGGCCACATTGGCGGTGGGCGGCACCCAACGCTCGCTCTCCCCGATGACACCGCTGATCGGGTTCGAGACGAAGTCGACCACCTGGCCGATTCCATCGCGTTCATTGGACGGTCCGAAAAGCGGCAATTCGATATAGGCACCGTCTTCGGTGCCCCAGACATAAAGCGTCTCACCAAAGCCCGTGCGCCGGGTTTCAAGGCCGAAATGGGTCGCGGGATCGAACAGCCCGGCCAGCCCAAGCGTCGAATTGATCAGGAATCGCATCGTGTTGTGGCCGGCATCCACGATATTGCCCTGCATGATATCGTTCAGGACAAAGCGCGGGGTGTCGATGTTGTTTGCGAAATTCGACACGCTGCGCCGCACCGGCGCGGGAAAGAGCGTGCCATAAACGGTCGAAGTCGGCTTGAGCACGGCCTTGTCGACGCCCACGTTGAATTTGTGGATCTTGCGGTTGGTCTTTTCGTAGGGATCGAAAATCTCAACCGGTTCATCGGGCACCGTACAGGCCGCCGTAAAGAGCAGGGCGACAACGGAAATTACTTTAATATATGCGTTTTTTTGCATGAATATGCTTCTGGTTTTGTACTGCTTGCGCTCGTTTGTTGGTACCACATAGCCACTCGGATGATAAATCCCATCCATTAATCAGAGACGGCCACAAGAATGTGACTTCCGCGAAACAGGCGGATCTGCGCCGGAAATGCTGCGGTTCTGGGCGTTTGCCCCGAAACCGGGCGCTTTGAGGGTCGTAAAAGGGGCTTTCGGTCCATTGAGAGGGCCGCTAGCGTCATCGCAAAACAGGATGGAGCGGATCACCATGAACGAACACGAAAAGCGTCTGGCCGAGATGGGTATCACCCTGCCCACGCCCGGCGCGCCCCTGGCCAATTATGTCCCCTTTGTTCAGGTCGGATCGCTTGTGCATGTATCCGGGCAGGTTGCGGCGGGGCCCGACGGCATGATTGTGGGCAAGCTTGGCGATGACATGGACATCGAGGCGGGGGCCGCGGCGGCGCGCACCTGTGCGATCAGTCTTCTGGCACAGGCCAAGGTCGCCTGCGGAGGCGATCTTGGGCGGCTGGTGCGCGTGGTCAAGCTGGTGGGTTTCGTCAATTCGACGCCGGATTTCGCCGATCAGGCCAAGGTGATCAACGGCGCGTCTGACTTCATGGTCGCGGCCCTTGGCGATGCGGGAAAACACGCGCGGTCCGCGGTGAGTGCCGCGTCGCTGCCGTTCGGCGTCGCGGTCGAGATCGAAGGCATTTTCGAAATCGCATGACCCCACCCCTGCCCCCGGCCTTTCTGACCCGGCCTCTGACCCATCGCGCCTTGCATGACGGCACGGGCGCCTGCCCCGAAAACTCGCTTGCCGCGATCCGCGCTTCGGTGGCGGCAGGCTATGGGATCGAGGTGGATGTGCAGCCCTCGGGCGATGGCGTGGCGATGGTGTTTCACGATGCGGGGCTGGAACGGTTGACGGCGCGCGCGGGCCGGATCACCGATCTGAGCGCGGCAGAGCTTGGCGACCTGACCCTTCTTGGCGGCGCGGAGCCCGTGCCCACGCTGGCCGACTGCCTCGCCGAGATCGGTGGCAAGGTGCCGCTTCTAATCGAGGTCAAGCGCCAGCCGGGCGGACCCGGCGCGCTGGAACGCGGGGTGGCGCAGGCGCTGGAGGGTTATGAGGGGCCGGTGGCGGTGATGTCGTATGATCCGCGCTCCGTGGCGGTGATGCGCGATCTGATGCCGGAAACCCCGCGTGGCCTGACCACCGACGCCTTTGCCACCGAAGACTATCCCGATATCCCCGAAGTCCTGCGCGAACGCCTGCGCGCCATCACCGATTTCGATGCCGTCGGCGCAAGCTTCATCAGCCATGACCGCAATGACCTGAAAAGCCCCGCCGTGGCCGCGCTCAAGGCGCGCAAGGTGCCGGTTCTCTGCTGGACCGTGCGCAGCGCCGAGCAGGAACGCGTTGCCCGCGAAGTGGCCGACAACATTACCTTCGAAGGCTACACCCCCGCCGCTTGACCGCGCGACCGCCAAGGCCAAGTAAGGGGGATCAAGGCAAGGCGGCCATGACCGAAACCCGGATCGACATAGAAGCCATCGGATCGTTGTCAGAGATTGACGCGGCCGATTGGGATGCGTGCGCGGCACCCGAGACCGCCGATGGTGGGCGGCCGCATGACCCGTTCACGACCCACCGGTTTCTCAAAGCGCTGGAAGACAGCCGGTCGGTGGGGACGGGTACGGGCTGGCAGCCCCGCTATCTGGTTGCGCGGGATGGCGATGAGGTGATCGGCTGCGCGCCGCTTTACGCCAAGGGGCATTCCCAGGGCGAATATATCTTCGATCATAACTGGGCCCATGCCTATGAGCGCGCGGGCGGGCGGTACTATCCCAAGCTGCAGATGGCGGTGCCGTTCACTCCGGCGACGGGGCGGCGGTTTCTGGTGCGGCCGGGGCGCGAAATCGAAGCGCAGTCCGCACTTGTTCAGGGCGCGGTGCATGTGGCGGTCGAAAACCGGCTTTCTTCGCTGCATATCACCTTTTGCACCAAGCAAGAGGCCGAGGCGGGCCGCCAGATGGGCCTTTTGCATCGCACTACGCAGCAGTTTCACTGGGAAAACCGCGGCTATGAGAGCTTTGACGATTTCCTAGGGTCGCTGTCGTCGCGCAAGCGCAAGAACCTGCGCAAAGAGCGTGCGACGGCGCAAGCTTTCGGCGGTGAGATCGTGATGCTGACCGCCGACCAGATCGAGCCGCATCATTGGGACGAGTTCTGGGTGTTTTACCAGGATACCGGAGCGCGCAAATGGGGAACGCCGTATCTGACCCGCGCGTTCTTTGACCGGGCACACGAGACGCTGCGCGACGACATGCTTCTGGTGATGGCGATGCGCGGCGGGCGGCCGGTGGCCGGGGCGCTAAACTTCATCGGGCGGGATGTGCTTTACGGGCGGTATTGGGGCGCGATCGAAGACCACCCCTGCCTGCATTTCGAAGCCTGCTATTATCAGGCCATCGACTATGCGATCACGCATGGGCTGGGCCGGGTCGAGGCCGGGGCGCAGGGCGCGCACAAGCTGGCGCGGGGGTATCTGCCGGTGACGACCCATTCGCTGCACTGGTTTGCCGACGAAGGCTTTGCCCGCGCGGTCGAACAATACCTTGAAGCCGAGCGCGCGTCGGTAGATGAAGAGATCGAAGTGCTGACCAGCTATGGTCCGTTCAAGAAAATCACGTCGGAGGAATAATGGCCGAGACACTCGAAGACCGCGATGGCGCGATTGCGCCGCTTCTGGCCAATGGCTGGGCGCATGACACAGACCGCGATGCGCTGACCAAGACCTTCCAGTTCAAAAATTTCGTCGAGGCGTTCGGCTGGATGGCTCAGGTGGCGATTCATGCCGAAAAGCTCAACCACCACCCAGAATGGTCGAATGTCTATCGCACCGTCGAGGTGCTTTTGACGACCCACGACGCGGGCGGGTTGACCGAGCTTGACGTCGCGCTGGCCGAGAAGATGGACGCCGCGGCCTCATGATCGAAGAACTGCTGAACTATCAGGTCGCGGGCGTCGCGCTGCGCGAAGTGCTGACGGTCGAGTTTCTGGCCGGCATCCTGGGCAATGTGCTGGCGGCCATCGCCATTCTGCTGGCGGGCTTCATCATCGGGGCGTGGCTCAAGCGGCGCATCCGGGGGCTGGGCGCGAAGTATGAGCAGTTGGACATCACGCTGTTCAACTTCCTTGGCAACATCGTGCGCTATGCCGTTCTGGTTTTCGCGTTTCTCTTTGTTCTCAATACCTTCGGCATTCAGACCACGTCTTTCGTGGCGCTTATCGGTGCCGCCGGTCTGGCCATCGGACTGGCGCTTCAGGGCACGCTATCGAACGTGGCCGCCGGAGTCATGATCGTCTTCTTCCGTCCGATCAGCGTTGGCGATTTCGTGGAAGTTGGCGGCAAGATGGGCACGGTGAAGGACATCACGCTGAATTTCATCGAACTTGCGTCGCTGGATAACGTGCAGATCATCATTCCCAACAGTGCTGTCTGGGGAAACACGATCACCAACTATTCCAGCTATGACACGCGGCGTGTGGAGTGGGTGTTCGGCGTGAGCTATGGCGCCGATCTGGCCAAGGCCGAGGCGATCATCCGCGATACGCTGACCAGCGACCCGCGCGCGCTTGCCGACCCCGCCCCCTTCGTGCAGGTCACCGCACTGAACGCATCATCGGTGGATTTCACCGCGCGGGTCTGGTGCAATAGCGCCGATTTCTGGGGCTACAAGACCGACATGACGCGCAAGGTCAAAGAAGCGCTCGATGCGGGGGGCGTGGACATTCCCTTTCCCACCCGCACCGTGGTTATGCAGCAGGCCGAGGCCTAAAGCGTCGCCAGCACGCTTTCGCCGGCCGATACGTCGCAGACGCCGGGGCGGTCTTCGGCGTGCATCGACACGACCTTGCCATCTTCGACGACCATCGCGAACCGCTTGGCGCGGTTGAGCATGCCGGCGGGCGGGAAGTTGGAAAAGCGCCCGGTGGCCATCGAAAACTCTGACGCGGGGTCGGCGAGGAAGGTGATCCCGCCCTCGGCCCCGCCCGTCGCGTCGCCCCAGGCTTTCATCACGAACGGGTCGTTGACCGCGATGCAAATCACCTCGTCGATACCCTTGTCGCCAAGGTCGTCGCGTACGCGCATGAAGCTTGGCACATGAATCGTGGAACAGGTGCCGGTGAAGGCACCGGGCACGGCGAACATGACGACCTTGCGCCCGGCCACATAGTCGCGGATCGACACCGCCTCGGGGCCGTCGCTGCCGATGCGAAGTAGTTGGGCGTCGGGGATGGTGTCGCCTACATCAAGCGTCATTCGGATATCCTTCACAGATTGTTTTGCGTCATCGCACGATATAGGGGTGCAGAAACGGGCGACCACTCGAAAGGACGAGGAATGTCGGGGATCGTTGTTGTCGGCGGGGGACAGGCCGGGGCGTCACTTGTCGCGCGATTGCGCAGCCAGGGCTATGACGGCGCGATCACCCTGATCGGAGAAGAGCCAGACCTGCCCTATCAGCGCCCGCCGCTTTCCAAGAAGTACCTTCTGGGCGAGATGGAGCGGGAGCGTTTGTACCTGCGTCCCGCCGCCTATTACGACGACAATGACATCACCGTTCTGACGGGGACGGAAGTGACCGGCATCGACCGCGCGGGCAAGCGTGTGCTGATGGGGGACAGGGCGCTGGCCTATGACCAACTTGCGCTGACCCTCGGCTCGCATCCCCGCCACCTGCCCGCCAGCACCGGTGGCGATCTGGCGGGTGTGCACGTGGTGCGCACGCTGAAGGACATCGACGACATGGCCCCCGGCGTGACCGAAGGGGCGCGCGCGTTGATCGTGGGTGGTGGCTATATCGGGCTAGAGGCGGCGGCTGTCGCCGCGCAGCGCGGCATGCAGGTGACCTTGGTCGAGGCGGCGGACCGGTTGCTCAAACGGGTCGCAGCGCGGGAGACCTCCGATTATTTTCGAACCCTGCACGCGGCCCACGGCGTCGATGTGCGCGAAGGCAATGGCCTGACGCGACTGATCGGAACGGATGGGCGCGTGACGGGCGCGCTTCTGACCTGCG
>JABDPT010000304.1 GCA_013042605.1 Paracoccaceae bacterium | reverse complement strand
TCGATATGCGGGATCACGTTGAAGGCGATCTGCTTGGTGAATTTCGACGGCTGATACTCCTGACCGGGCACATACATGCCCTTGGTCTGATCCCACAGCTCATCGATGCCCTCTTTGCCCGCACCCGAAACCGACTGATAGGTCGACACGACCACACGCTTGATGCGCGCGCGGTCATGCAGCGGCTTGAGCGCCACGACCATCTGCGCGGTCGAGCAGTTGGGGTTGGCGATGATCATGCGGTTGCGATAGCCCTCGATCGCCTCGGGGTTCACCTCGGGCACGATCAGCGGAATGTCCGGGTCATAGCGATAAAGCGACGAGTTATCGATCACGAGACACCCGGCGGCGGCGGCGCGCGGCGCATAGATCTTGGTCGCGTCCGACCCGATCGCGAAAAGCGCGATATCCCAACTTTCGAAATCGAAGGTATCAAGGTCCTTGGTCTTGAGGGTGGTGTCGCCAAAGCTCACCTCGGTGCCAAGCGATTTGCGCGACGCGAGGGCGGTGATTTCATCCACCGGAAACTGGCGCTCAGCCAGAATGTTCAGCATTTCACGGCCCACGTTACCCGTGGCACCGGCAACAACAACACGGTAGCCCATAAGGCTTACTCCTTTCGACAAGTGCGCGCGTCTTAGCTCATAGGCCATCGCGGGAAAAGGGGCCAAACGCGTGTGGGGGGCCAGCCCCCCGCATTGCATGGCCAAAGGGCCACGCAACGCGCTCCGGGATATTTCGGGCCAGAAGAAGGGGCGGTCGAACGCCACGTGGACGCGCCTTTGTCCGGCCCCTAGGCTGACCGCAGAAATCAGGAGCGCGACCGTGCCCGACACGCATCATCCCACGACACCGATCTGGACCCCGACACCGGGAAAGGCCGCGCATCGCAACCTTTGCACGGATTGCGGGCTATCGCGCACCGACATGGCGGGGGACTGTGGAAAGGCCTGTCAGTTCATCAAACCCGACTATCCCGGGCTTGAGGCGCAGGTGCATGGCCGGAGCGCGCAGGCTGACCGGGGAGAGGAGAGGTTTTTCGGTGTCGTCCGCACGATGCACCGCGCACGGCTGGAGCCCGCCCTGCCTGGCGCGCAATGGACCGGGTTGACGACGCGCCTGGCCGAGCGGCTCTTGGAAACGGGCGCGGTCGATGCCGTTCTGACCATGGTGGCGGACAAGACCGACCGCTGGAAACCGGTGCCCGCGATCATCACCGAGGCCAGCGGCATGGCGGCAGCGCGGGGCATGCGCATGGGTTATGCACCGCTTCTGTCGCTGCTCGAGCCAGCGCGCGCCGCCGGACACCGTCGCATCGCTGTCATCGGCATCCCCTGTCAGGTCTATGCATTGCGCGCGATCGAGGCCGAGTTGGGGTTCGATGCGATCCACGTGATCGGCACGCCCTGTTCGGACAATACGACGACCGAGCGCTTTCACGAATTTCTGGCCCTGCTGTCCGACACGCCCGACAGCATCAGCTATCTGGAGTTCCGCGCCGATTATCACGTGGAGCTTCGCTTCGAAGATGGCGGCCGCCGCGAGATACCGTTTCTCAGACTGCCGATTGCCGACCTGCCGCCGGACTTCTTTCCCGTTACCTGCCGTACCTGCGTCGACTATACCAACCGGCTGGCCGACATCACGGTGGGGTATATGGGCGGCGACGGTGAGCAATGGCTGATCGTGCGCAACGAGCGCGGGCAGGCGTTGCTGGAACGTCTTGGCGACGAAGTCATTCTGTCGGCCCTGACCGACAAGGGCGCGCGCAAAGGCTCTGTCACCGGGTTCATCGAGAACACGCGGCTTGCGGCGGGCGGGCTACCGCTACGGCGGATGCCGGACTGGCTGCGCGGGGTGATGGCCTGGGTGATGCCCCGGTTCGGACCCCGGGGGCTTGAGTTCGCGCGCACGCGGGTCGAGATGAAGGCGGCAGAGACCGTGCTGCACCTTCGGCGGTCGCATCCAAGACGGATGCGCAACATGATCCCCGATCATGTCTGGGCTCTTGTCGCACCATACGGTCTGCGCCCCGAACCGGGCGAACACGAGGACACCAGCAAAGAAAAACGGCCGCCCGATTAGGGGCGGCCGCTTGTTACGTGTCTGGTCGCGCGATCAGCTTTCGGGGCTGAGCGACACCAGATAGGCCCAAAGGTTCACGGCATCTGCCTCTTCGCGCACCTTGTACGACATCTTCCCGCGCGCGCGGTTGTTGTCGAGATACTCGCGCAGATAACCGGTGGGGTCCTGAACATAGGCTACGAACTGTTCTTCATCCCACACGAGACCGGCTTCACCAGCCTCGACGATCGAAGGCGAATACCGGAACCCTTCGACGGTGCCAGCGGCGCGACCGAACAGATTGTAAAGGTTGGGGCCGGTGCGGGCATTGCGCCCAGCCAGCGTTTCACCTTCGTCATTCACCACCACATGGCAGGTCTGGCACTGCGAAAACGCTTCTTCGCCGGCTGCGGCATCGCCTGTTGCGTGGCCGCCTGCGAAGGCGGGTGCGGCCATGAGGCAAGCACCGGCAAGCGCAATCGAAAACTTGTTCATTCTGTATCTCCCTTCAGATTCTGACTCAGAACCTAATACGTTACTAGAAGACGTAAAGTTCCATTTCAATGAAACCTACGCAACCTGGCGCGCGATGGCGCAATGGCTCCAGAGTTCTGACAATGCTTCGACAAGATATGCAATATCATCGTCTGTATGCAGTGGCGAAGGTGTGATGCGCAACCTCTCAGTTCCCTTTGGAACAGTCGGATAGTTGATCGGCTGTACGTAAATGCCCCAATCGTCCATCAGCATGTCGCTGATCATCCGGCATTTGACCGGATCCTTGATCATCACGGGGATGATGTGACTGGGGTTCGGCAGATGCGGAATGCCGATGGCATCCAGCTTGCTGCGCAAGGTCGCCACCTGACGACGCTGGCGCATTCTTTCAAAGCCCGACTGTTTGAGGTGCTGGATCGATGCCGTGGCGGCGGCTGCGACCGCCGGGGGCAAAGCCGTTGTGAAGATAAAGCCGCTCGCGAAGGAACGGATGAAATCGCACATCGCCGCCGACCCGGTGATATAGCCGCCGAAGGTGCCAAACGCCTTGCCAAGGGTGCCTTCGATCAGGGTGATACGGTCCATCAACCCTTCGCGTTCGGCCACACCGCCGCCACGCGGGCCGTACATGCCGACCGCGTGCACCTCGTCGATATAGGTCATGGCGCCGTGCTTTTCGGCGACTTCCACGATCTCGCGGATCGGCGCGATATCGCCATCCATCGAATAGACGCTTTCGAAGGCGACGATCTTGGGGCGATGTGCGGGAATGGCCGCAAGCTTGGCATCCAGATCCTCGGGGTCGTTGTGGTTCCAGATCACCTTGTCGGCCCGGGAATGGCGAATACCCTCGATCATCGACGCGTGGTTAAGCGCGTCAGAGAGGATGACAGCGCCGGGCAACCGGCTTCCCAGTGTCGAGAGGGCGGCCCAGTTAGAGACATAGCCCGAGGAAAAGAGCAACGCGGCTTCTTTGTTATGCAAATCGGCCAGTTCGCGTTCCAGAAGCAGGTGGTGATGCGCCGTCCCGCTGATGTTGCGGGTCCCGCCTGACCCGGTGCCGCAAGCCTTGGTCGTTTCCATCATCGCGCGAACCACATCCGGATGCTGGCCCATGCCGAGGTAGTCGTTCGAACACCACACGGTGATCTCGCGCTTGTCCCCGTCGTGATAGTTGTCAGCGCGCGGGAATTGCCCGCATTTGCGCTCCAGCTCTGCAAAGATCCGGTAATTCCCCTCGGATTTCAGATCGTCGAGCTGGGCTTGAAACAGCGCATCAAAGTCCATTGGCATCCTCCCGCAGCAGTGTCTTGTCGTTGGCCTTGGGCGCCGGGATCATCCAGCGCCAGAGTTTTTCGTCCGGCAATGGCAGCACCATCAGCCAGTGTTCCAGAAGGGCCAGCACCGTCAGCGCGGCCAAAAGCGCGAAGCCCACCGTTTCAGCGGGGGTCGCGGCGGCATAGATCCGTTCGAACCAGCAGGCCACAGCAAATGACAGGGCCGTGACCGAGATCGGGAAAACGGCGTTCATGCGCGCAGTTCGAAAATGGCTGGGCAGATGCGACAGGGGGCTTGGCAGAAACTCGATATTGATCTTGGGCACGCCGAAAAAGAGGTTCAGCTTGGCCGAGACGCGGGCAAAGAACAGCACCGCGAATGTCCAAAAGGCAAACATGTTGGGCGCGCCCCACGAAACCAGCAAGATCAGGATCAGCGCGGCCGTCAGCAGCGTCTCATGATAAGCGATCGTGCCCCAGGCGCGCAGAAAGCGTTCCCATGCCGGGACACCGGGGGGGCAGTCATAGCGATTGGGCCCGGTGATGACACCGGACAGAAAGGCCAATTCGATCCAGCCCCAGATCGCCAAAGTGCTCAGAAACGCGATATAGGCGCCGGACACATCGGTGTTGGTCAGGCTGACCAACAAGCCGATCACGCCCAGCGAAAGCACCGGCAGCCCGAACAGGACCGACCACATGTGCCAATCGCGCCCGGTGCCGCGCCCGTCCGCGCCCTGAACGACCCAAAGGATTGCCCCGGTGGAGAACCACCACAGGAAAAGTGCGGCCAACGCAGCGGTCCAGGGAGAGGCTAGCATGCGCGGCCTCCCCTTCTAAGACCGCCCGCGCCACGCCCCGGGCTTGACCCGGGGCCTCGATGCAAAACGACGCTCACGGCACGAGGTCCCGGGTCACGCCCGGGGCGTGATGCGTGGGGTATGATCGCTTTGGCAATCAATACATCGGCTCCAACCGCGTTTCCGCCGGTACGTCGTTCTTGATCGCCGGGATCGTGTAAAGCGACAGAAACGCCGCCGCTGCCCGCGCGCTCGCGCCAAGTTTGCCCAATGCGCCAGAGACACCGCCGCGTTTCTTCGCGGCATCCAGATCGGCATTGGCCCTTTGCAGCCGCTTCAGCGTCGGCATCCAACGCGGGTGGTCGATGTCGAGGGTGATCGGGAAGACCTGTTTCGAAATCTCGGACGTCTTGGCGAACACCTCTTGCCCGTACCAATCCGGATCGACGCCCAACGCCTTGTGGAAGGCCGGCCGCTGGTGGTCGCGCACGTACATCGTGCCATAGACCGCCGTCAGGAAGAACTTGATCCAGAGCACGTTGCGCCCGGTCGTCAGCTTGGGGTCGGTCTTCATCAGCAACGCGAAAGCCTCACCATGGCTGAACTCATCATTGCACCACTCACGGAACCACTTGAAGATCGGGTGGAACCGCATTTCGGGGTTCGCCTCAAGATGCCGGAAGATCGTGATATAGCGCGCGTACCCGATCTTCTCCGACAGATAGGTCGCGTAATAGATGAACTTCGGCTTGAAATAGGTGTACTTCTTCGACTTCGTCAGAAAGCCAAGGTTCACGGCAATCCCGGCCTCGCGCAGGGCATCATTGATAAAGCCCGCATGCCGCGCCTCGTCCCGCGCCATCAGCTGAAACAGCTGCGTGATGTCCTTGTTGTTGCCGCGCCGCTTCATCTCCTTGTAAAGCACGCATCCCGAGAACTCGGCCGTGCAACTTGAGATCAGGAAATCGATGAACTCTTTCCTGAGCTCCGGTTCCATCCCGTCCCAGTCGACGTGATCCCAGTCTTCGGTCTTGCGGAAATGCCCCTTGTTGGGGTCGGCGACCATCTGGGCAATCAGCTTGTCCCAGTCTTCGCGCACGGGGCTGACGTCGATGGCGTCCATCTCGTCGAAATCGGTGGTGTAAAAGCGCGGCGTCAGCAGGGTGTTCTGCATCGCAACGGCAGTTGCCGTTTCGCTGTCATGCACAGCCTGCGCTTCCTGAATGGCCAGACCTTCCTCGACGGTCGTCGCATCGGCGGTATGTGTGGGGGCCTGAACGTTCATAGCGTCGCCTCCTCAGAGAATGAGAATTCGCAAAGCTCCATGAACTGCAGGTTTCCGGTCATCCGGGTCCAAAGCCGCTCAACCGCTGACGCGCGGGTGATGCGGGCTTCGCGCTTTTCGATCA
The DNA here is from genome assembly GCA_013042605.1 of Paracoccaceae bacterium. GTDB lineage: Bacteria > Pseudomonadota > Alphaproteobacteria > Rhodobacterales > Rhodobacteraceae > JABDPT01. The sequence continues at coordinate 4,657 of JABDPT010000304.1, read as the reverse complement.
CGACCTCGCCATAGGGCGCCATTACGGGCGGGCCCTTGACCAGCACCTCGTCGCCGGGGTGCACGACCGCCCCGTTGTCGAAACGGACATGCGCGTGCAGTGAATCGAACTTGTGGCTGACCTCGACCGTGCAAGGCGCCGTCTCATAGTCTCTCGTCAATAGTCCCATAATCGGTTCCCTCTCGATTATTGTTCTGTGAAGAGGCGCGAAAAATGCGCCTTGTTGCCTTGGCCGAATGACGACAGCTCCACCTGCCATCCGGTTGCCGGGTCGGTCAGCGACATGCGACCGCTTTCGTACTGATTGATTATGACCGGCGGGTTGCCGGTGACGCGGTGCACCACACGCTCGCGCTCAAGCCCGGCGCGGATCACCGTGACAAAGGCGCCATGCTCGCTGTCAAGCAGCACGGCCCCCTCCGTCGTTGTCACGCGCGCCGCATTGCCATCGCCCGCCAAGATCACCTCGTGACTGGCGACAATCGGCTCGGCAGGCGGGGTGCCGGCAAGGGGCCGGTCCGTGAATGACGCGAACGCGGTCAAAAGCAGCGCCGCCAGCGCCAGCCCGAACATCGCCACGACAAGACGGGTCGGGATCATTTCCTTGTCGCGGGCCTGCATTTCGCGACGCTCGGCGTCATAGTAAAGGCCCGACTGAATGCGTTTGGTTGACATGGTCCGACCCTCCTTATTCCGCGGCCACGACGGCGCCGTCCGGCAGCTCGCGCGAGATTTCGGGTTGGCTGACGCGGGTTTCGGCGGCCTCGGCCACGATCTGCGCGACCTTCGCGGCGTCCGGAATGGACCGCAACGCAGGTTGGGTCTTCTTTATGCGCCAAGGCCGAACATGCGGCCACAAGACAAGATAGCTTAGCCGCGTCTCGCCCATCGTCTCGAACACGATCGACCCGGTGCCATCCTTGCGGGTGGTCAGGTGCGCGGCCCCGATCTTGGGAAATGGCAGGTTGAGCGTGACGGTCAAAGCCGCCCCCACGCGCATCGCCACGCGGGCGGTTGTGACGGTGTACATCGTCGTACGCGCCAGAACATATGCGATGCCGTAAAGCACCGCGCAGGCAAGGACGCCCAGCACGATGAAAGGCAGGCCCAATGGCAGGGCCTGCGCAAATGGCATATCGGCGGAGGACACGCCCACCCGCCAGAAGGCGAGCAGGGCGAAATATCCGGCGACCCAGTAAAGGTTCAGCGCATCCCGCGCCAAAGCCAGCGCGTTGGGTTTGCCTTGCCAAAGGATCAACTCTCCTGCCGGCGGTGTCTCCGGCAGGCCCTCGATCGGCTCCACGGTAAAGTCGTCATGTGGCATGGCTGGTGCCCCTTTCGTTCCCTTGGGTCGCACCCGGCGCCGCCGCTAAACGGCGCCGGGATGGTGGTGTCAGGAGTAAAGCGTGCCCCCGGCGTAGTAGCCGCAGACCTTTTCTTCCTCGAGTTTGGTGATCTGGCTGCCGCTCGCAATCTGCGGAACGCCGTTGAAATGCGCGGCATTCAACGACCGCACCATCACCCACTTTTCCTTGATGCGGGCCATGGTGATCGGCACAAGGCGACTGCCCTGCCCCCATTCCGGTTCCAGATCATATTGCAGGTAACGGACCATATGCTCGGCGGCATCGATCCACATCTCGGTCACGTGACCGATCACCTGATCGTCGCGGCTTAGCACCGGAAGACCGCGCGGGTCGCGCCCGGCCGAAACAAAGAAGGCTTCGTGCCCGGCCATCGGCGTGATCTTGGCATGGCCGTGGCCGTCAAGCTCTGGCTCGTCCTTGCGCGGTGCCCAGCTTGCCGGACCCACGCCATCGGCCATCGGATCACCGGTGGGTGCATGCGGAAAGCCTTCGTTCTTGGCTGTCCGGGCAAGGGCAAGGTCTTCGCGATCTCCGCGCGCGCCCGATGGAACCGTCAGTTCCCCTTCGCCGTTGCGAAGCTTGAACGTCTTGTCGCTGGGAAGCGGGAACGGCCCCTGATTGGGCGCAAGGTTCCCGTCCTCATCCTCGAGCGGATAGCCTTCGCGCATGTTTTCCGTCTGCAGGTAATAGATCAGAAAGGCGAAGAAACCCCAGAAGAGCCAGATACTCAGGCTCGCGAGATCGAAATTCCCGAAAAAGTTGACACCGACCATAAGTGATACCTCCAGAGGTTAGGTGGGGAAGTCGGCAAGGCCGATCTTGCCGCTGTCCAAGGTGTTGTGAGTTGTGTGAAGAAACGAGGTCCGCACCAACGGCCCCAGCACGACAAGCGTGCCGAATAGAAGTGCGATTTCCAGATGATAAACCATTGAATATCCCGTCGCCGGCTGATTGAGCGCGTCGCCCAATGCGCCCGACAGCGCCAGTGCGTTCACGGCGTCGCGGATCAACCCGCCCAGCGCGATCGATAGCCCCGCCGCCGTCGCCTGTGCCGCGCCCCATGCGCCCAGTGCCAGACCCCGGCCCGCAAGCCCGCCTGCGGGCATCGTCATCGCCGCTGTCAGCGTGGCGACCGAGAAAAGTCCGCCGCCAAGCCCGATGCCCGTGGCGCCGACGAAGAAAAGCATGGGCGACCCCATCGGCGCCGCGAAGACGACACAGGAAAACGCCGTGATCCCGATCAGGATCCCGCGCGACGCCATGCGATAAGGGCTAAGCCCATCCGCCAGCCAGCGCGCGGCAAAACCAAAGCCCACCAGCGCGCCACAGGCCCAAAGCGCCGTCAAAAGCGTCGTGGCCGAAACCGACAGGCCAAGGATCTCGCCGCCATAGGGTTCAAGCAGCACGTCTTGCATGTTGAACGCCATGGTCCCAAGAAACACGACCGCCAAAAGCCGCCCCGCATCTCCGCCTTGCGCGAAATCCGCCCAGGCATCGGCGAAACGCGGCCGCGGTTCGGCCCGTTCCGCCGCCGACATCGGGCGCACCTTTTCCTGCTTCCAAAGGGCGACGACGTTCAGCAAGACGGTCACCACCGCCGTTCCCTGCACCACCTGAACAAGCTTGATCGCCGTGAAATCCCGCAGAAGCCAGCCGACCACCAGTGCCGAAACCGCCGCCCCCGCCAGGAACATCACGTAAAGAAGCGCCACGACCCGGGGCCGTGTTTCATCCGTCGCGCGATCCGCGGCCAACGCAAGCCCCGCCGTCTGGGTCATGTGCATCCCGAGCCCGGTCATCAGGAAGGCGAGCGCCGCCAGAACCTCGCCCGCGAAGGGCACATCGTGCACCGTGTCGCCCGACAGCACCAAAAGCGCGAACGGCATCACCGCCAGCCCGCCCATCTGCCACAGCGTCCCGAACCACAGATACGGCACCCGCTTCCAGCCGATGGCCGAGCGGTGGGTGTCGGACCGGAACCCCAAAAGCGCCCGGAACGGCGCGATCAATACAGGCAGCGCGATCATGAACGCCACGATCATCGCCGGCACGCTCAACTCGACGATCATCACCCGGTTCAACGTCCCCAAAAGCATGACCGTCGCCATGCCGACCGAGACCTGGAACAACGCGAGCCGCAAAAGCTGCGGCAGCGGCAGCTCTTTCGACGCCGCATCCGCAAAAGGCAGCATCCCGATGGACAAACGCTTGATATGCCCGCGTCCAAGGATCATCCGGCAAGCTCCATCGCGTGGCTGATATAGAACCCCGAATTGACACGGCCGACATCGCGCAAGACGGCACGGCCGCCTGCGTCGCGCAGGGCCGACGCAATGGTCGCTTGCGTATGGGGCACGATCGCCGGTGACCGGTCCGACCGTGGAAACACCTTGCCCGCCCACCACATCGCGGTCAGCGCGGGCGTCTTGGGCGCAACCGTGAAGACGATCTTCTCGTCGGTGCGGGCCTTCAACGCTGTCAGGGCCGCCGCGATATCGCCGGCGCGGTAATGAATAAGGCTGTCCATCGCCACGACGAAATCGAACCGACCATGCGCCGGGTCGAGCATATCGCCAGCATGATAGGTCACCCGTGGGGCCAGCTCTTCGGGCATCCGCAACTGTGCGACATCCAGCAGCGACGGCGAAATATCCACGGCCAGCACATCGGCCCCGCGGCGCGCCAGTTCCACCGTCATCGGCCCCGCGCCACAACCTGCGTCGAGCACCCGCGCCCCGGTCAGGTCGCGCGGCAGACACTCCAGCATCTGCGCCCGCATCCGGTCGCGTCCGTCGCGTACGGTCTGGCGGATCTTCGACACCGGCGCATCCGAAGTCAGCCGCTCCCATGCCTTGGCGGCGGTGCGGTCGAAATAGGTCTCAAGCCGCGCGCGGGTCTGGTCGTAGGTCGACATCAATCAAACCCCAGCAGTTCAAAGATCTCCCGGTCGGGCAACGGCGCAGGCGCCAGCGGCTCGGTCCCGGCGAAAAGCGTCTCGGCCAGACGCACATATTCGGCGCGCGCGGCGACGATATCCTCGTCATCGGGCATCTCGAACAGCGTCTTCTTCTTCAGGCGCGACCGGCGGATGGCGTCGATATCGGGCATATGCGCGATGCGGTTGAATCCCACCGTCTTGCAATAGCGATCCACCTCGTCCGTGGCCTTCGACCGGTTGGCGATGCAACCCGCAAGCCGCACCGCATAGTTCTTCGACTTGGCCTGTACGGCGGCGATGATCCGGTTCATCGCATAGATGCTGTCGAAATCGTTCGCGGTGACGATCACGG
>JABDPT010000065.1 GCA_013042605.1 Paracoccaceae bacterium | reverse complement strand
GGCCGAGGCCGAGACCGCGCTGCGCAAAGCCGTTGACGACGAACGCGCCGCCGAACGCGCGGCCTCGGAAGCGCGCGAAGCCCGCGCCCGGACCGAGGCGCTTGCCGAAGCCGCCCGCACCGCCGTTGCCGCCGCCACCGCGCGGATCGAGGAAGATCAGGAAACCACGCCCGCCAAGCTTCTCAAGACGCTGGACGTCAGCCCCGAAGACATGCCCTCCGCCGACACGATCGAGGCGGATGTGAACCGCTTCAAACGCCAGCGCGATGCGCTGGGCGCAGTGAACCTGCGGGCCGAGGAAGACGCCCGCGAAGTGCAAACCGAACATGACACGTTGGTCGGCGAAAAGACCGATCTGGAAGATGCGATCCGCGCCCTGCGCTCGGGGATCTCAAGCCTGAACCGCGAAGGGCGCGAGCGGCTGTTGACGGCCTTCGAACAGGTCAACTCCAACTTCTCGATGCTGTTCACCCATCTCTTTGGCGGTGGCGAAGCCAAGCTTGTCATGGTCGAAAGCGACGATCCGCTCGAAGCCGGGCTTGAAATCATGTGCCAGCCGCCGGGCAAGAAGCTTTCATCGCTCGGGCTTCTGTCGGGCGGTGAACAGACGCTCACCGCACTCGCCCTGATTTTCGCGGTGTTCCTCGCCAACCCCGCCCCGATCTGCGTGCTGGACGAGGTCGACGCCCCGCTCGATGACGCCAACGTCACGCGGTTCTGCGATCTTCTCGATGAAATGACGCGCCGCACCGACACCCGGTTCCTCATCATCACCCACCACGCCGTGACCATGTCGCGGATGGATCGGCTGTTTGGTGTCACCATGGGCGAACTGGGCGTCAGCCAGCTTGTTTCGGTCGATCTCAAGAAAGCCGAACAGATGGTCGCCTGACGCGGCCCGGCAAAGTTAACCCTTCTTTAACCCTGTTATGCGACCACAGGCGCTGTGTAATTAGTATTTCTTTTCGAGGTTGAGATGTTTGAACTAGCCGCTCTTGTCGTGTTCTTCGTGGTTCTGGCTTTTGCCTGACCCGGACTGTCCCCAAGTCATCACAAGGTTCTGACCGGCCGGCAGGCCGCCAGTCTGATACGCTCGCTTCCAAAGGGAGAGCGCCGTGATCAGAACCGTTACGACCATCGCATTACTGACCTGTCTTGCCAGCCCGGCCATTGCGCAGGGCATGCGCCCCGGTGACCGCGTCATGACCGCCGCCGAACTGACCGAAACGCTGTCGGGCATGGTGGTCGAGTTCTTCGATGGCTCCAAATCCCGCTATCGCCCGGATGGCGGCTATGCCTATACCTATACCGACGACGGCCCTGCCTGGACGGGTCAGTACACCACCCATGACGACAGCACCGTCTGCGTGGCCTTCGACAACGGGTCCTCGCGCTGCGACACGTTCGTGTTTTCGGGCGAGCGGCTGACGCTGATCATTCAGGACGGTACCCGCTTTCCGGTGCGCGAGAGGGCGGCCGAATAGCCGATCATGCGGGCGGGCGCAGAAAGGGTCGGATGTCGGAATATGGGCAAGGATGTGTCAGCCTTGGAGTCACGCTGGCGGAGTTTGTGAGGCATTTCGAACCAATCATCCGCCGCGAACAGGATTTACCGGCCATTCGTAATCACCGCCATGAAACTTTGCCAAAAAGACCATGACTTCGCCTTATTTCAAGCAGACTAATATTTGATAAGAATTTGTAATGTAATCGATGCTCCCAAGGTTGTGTGAAGAGTTTGGGATTAGTGAGTGAAGCCCTCAGAACGCGGGCACCGTACCAGAAGACAATGTGAAGGTAGTGAGTGATGAACACAGTTACGATTAACAGACCGAAGCCGATGTCCCGCAGGAATGACCCCGAGCGCAAGGCAATGATTGAGCGGTTGAGCCACTATTCGTCCAGTGACCTCGACCGGCTTGAAGCGGCCATCGATCAATATGTGCGTGATGGCCATGTCGCCCCCGAGATTTCTGACCTTCTGCCTACTGGCGCAGCTCAGAACAGCATGGCGCACTGAACCGTCGGCTTAGACCGAACGCCCCATCTTCGGGGCGTTCGGCGCGCCGGTCTCAAGCGCAGTTTCGGAGGCCCCAGATGGGTTGTGACGATACAACAGTCACGCGCTTTCCCGCGATTGATGACATAACCGGTCGGTTCTTCAACAAGAAGGCCGATCCGGAAACGCTGCCCGTGTCTGACAAGGCAAGGAAGGCCCGCGTTACGACCCGGTTCCTGAACTACCGCTATCCCGAGCGTGACCTGTCCGATACGGCCGGCGAAAGCGGCAAAGCCAGTCCCGCGGCGGGCTTTCCCCGGAATGCGCTCGCGGTTCTGACGATTGTCGACGGGCCGGGTCGCGGTTCTGTGCTCTCGATCCAGAAACCTTTCGTGGAAATCGGAAGAGACGACGATCAGGACATCAAGCTGGAATTCGGCGATGATTCCGTCTCGCGACAGTGCCACGCGTCGATTGCGTATTACGGCGCAAAGATCGGGTTTGTCGTTCGCAACGGGCTGAAACCCAATCCGCTTCTTCTCAATGGGTCGAGGATCGTGGACGAAAACCGGATCGCCGCCGGTGATCTTCTCACCGTTGGTGAAACCACCCTGCGCTTCGATCCGGCTTAGGGGCCGGACCCGGCTCCTCTTACAACGCGCCCAACAGCGCGGTTGTCGGCCACGCATCCGCAGGCAGGCCCAGCCGCATCTGTTCGGCGCGCACCGCGGCCCGGGTTCCCGCCCCCAAAATCCCATCGACCTTGCCCACGTCATGACCCCGCGCGGCCAGCTTGGTCTGAAGCGATTTCATCTGAGCTTCGGTCAGGGGCGGTGACGGATCTCCGGCGTCGAAAACCGGCGCGCCGTCCAGCCGCGCGGCGAAATAGGCCGCCGTCAGCACATAGACAAAGCTTTGATTCCATTCAAAATAAGCGTCGAAATTCGGATAGGCGACAAAGGCCGGGCCGCCGCGCCCCTGCGGCAGGATGATCGACGCGGGCAGGCGGGTGCTGGCAAACTCCCCGCCCCTCGGCCGCACGCCCATCCGCGCCCATTCCGACACCGGCCGTTTCGTGGTCAGCCCGGTTTCGGCCCAGGGAAACTCGGCCGGCATCACCACCTCTTGCAGCCA
>JABDPT010000294.1 GCA_013042605.1 Paracoccaceae bacterium | reverse complement strand
TCGCTGAAGCGTGCGGATGGGCAGGTGAAGGGTTCACCGATCACGATCGTGATCTGACGTTTGAAGGGGTCGTGTTTCGCGCCAATACGGGGCTGACGGCGCATGCATTGGAGCAGACGACAGGTTTGGCGGTGGACAATAGCGAGGCGCTGGGCGCGCTGAGCGATCTGTCCTTGAGCGAGGCCGATATCGAGGCGGGGCGCTATGACGGGGCCGAGGTTTGGGCCTGGCAGGTGAACTGGGCCAATGTCGAGGAGCGTCAGTTGGTGTTTCGCGGCAGTCTTGGGGAGATCACGCGCAGTGGCGGGGCGTTTCGCGCCGAGTTGCGCGGGCTTGCAGAGGCGTTGAACCAGCCGCAGGGGCGGGTGTTTCAGAAGCCCTGTACGGCTGTGCTGGGGGATGGGGAGTGTCAGTTCGACTTGTCGCTTCCGGGGTATGCGGTCGAGTGGGATGTAACTGGCGTCGAAGAGGGGCGGCGGTTCGCGTTTGCGGATGCTGGCGGTTTTGCCGAGCGGTGGTTCGAGCGCGGGGCGTTTCGGGTTCTGACCGGCGCAGCCGCGGGGCTTGTTGGCGTGATACGGAGCGATGTGACGGCAGATGGCAAACGTGACATCGTTCTGTGGGAGGCGTTGCGCGCGCCGATCGCGCTGGGCGATCGGGTGCGGCTTGAGCCGGGATGCGACAAGCGGGCCGAAACCTGCCGTACCAAGTTCGACAACTTTCTGAATTATCGAGGGTTTCCCGCGATCCCGGGTGAGGATTGGCAGCTTGCCTATCCGCGCCGGGGTGGGCGGAATGATGGCGGGAGCCTGTCGTCATGAGCGCGCGGCATGCAGAGATCGCGCGGAGCTGGCTGGGCACACCCTATCTTCATCAAGCGTCGTGTCGGGGAGCAGGCGCGGATTGCCTGGGGCTCGTTCGCGGGGTTTGGCGGGAGGCCTATGGTTCGGAGCCGGTGGCGTTGCCTGCGTATTCTCCGGATTGGTCGGAAGTGCGCCGCCAGGAAGAGCTTTGGACCGCGGCGCGGCGGCATCTTGTCGAGCGGCGCGATGGGCGTTTGCGAACCGGTGACGTGGTTCTGTTTCGCATGAAGGCGGGTGCCGTGGCCAAGCATCTTGGGATCGTCGGTGCGCCGGATCCCGAGCCGAGTCTGATCCATGCTTATAGCGGGCATGGCGTTGTCGAGAATGCCCTTTCGGCGCCGTGGCGGCGGCGCATCGTGGCGATATTTGCGTTTCCCGAGGGGGATGGACCATGGCAACTCTGATCCTCTCAGCCGCCGGGGCGGCGGTTGGCGCGTCAATCGGGGGCGGCGTTCTTGGGCTTTCGTCGGTTCTGATCGGTCGTGCGGTCGGTGCGACGGTGGGACAGGCGATCGACCGGAGGCTGATGAGCCGGTCGATGGGATCGGGTCCGGTCGAGAGCGGGCGCATCGAGCGATTTCGGCTTAACGGTGCCAGCGAGGGGGCGCCGGTTGCCGAGACATATGGCCGGGTGCGCGTGGGCGGGCAGGTGATCTGGGCGTCGCGATTTCTGGAAACGGTGAACAAGCGACAGGTCCAGTCCGGTGCCGGAGGCAAGGGCGGCGGCGGGACGCAGACGACGACGGTCAAGGAGTACAGCTATTCGATCAGCCTGGCGATTGCGCTGGGTCGGGGCGAAATGCTGCGGGTGGGGCGGATTTGGGCAGATGGGGCGGAACTGGCGCCCAGCGACCTTAATATTCGATTTTATCCCGGTGATAACAGCCAGTTACCCGATCCCAAGATCGAAGCCGTGGAAGGCGCGGGAAAGGCTCCGGCATTTCGGGGGACGGCGTATGTCGTGCTCGAAGATCTGGCGTTGGAGCGTTTTGGCAACCGTGTGCCACAGCTTAGTTTCGAGGTGGTGCGTACGCCGGCGGCGGATGATCTGGCCGCCAAGATCTCAGCCGTGGCGATGGTGCCGGGGACAGGGGAATATGCGCTGGCGACAACGCCCGTTCATCTGTCGACTGCGCCGGGGGTGAACCGGTCGATTAATGTGAACTCACCAGCCGGGGTGACGGATTTCGCGGCCTCGGTGGAGGTGATGCGGGATGAATTGCCTGCGCATAAGGCGACTTCGCTTGTGATTGGCTGGATGGGTGATGACCTGCGCTGTGGAACTTGCAGCCTACAGCCCAAGGTCGAGCAGACCGACCTTGATGGTGTTGGAATGCCATGGCGCGTGAGCGGTGTGGGTCGGTCTGCCGCTGCGGTCGTGCCGCAGGTTGATGGACGTCCGGTTTACGGCGGCACGCCAGCGGATGCGTCGGTGATCGAGGCGATCAAGGCGCTGCGCGAAGGCGGGCGCGAGGTGATGTTCTATCCGTTTCTGCTGATGGATCAGGTTGCGGGGAACGGGAAGCCTGACCCTTGGAGCGATGCGGGCGAGCAGCCGGCATTGCCGTGGCGGGGGCGGATAACGGCATCGGTTGCGCCGGGGCGTGACGGAAGCCCGGATCAGAAGGCGGCGGTCGAAGGGGAGGTTGCGGCTTTCTTTGGACAGGCAGCCGTGGGGGATTTCGCGATTTCCGGGCAATCTGTCACTTATTCCGGGCCATTTGAATGGTCTTACCGGCGTTTTGTACTTCACTACGCGCATCTTTGTGCAGCGGCCGGTGGTGTGGAGCGGTTTTGCATCGGGTCCGAGATGCGGAGCCTGACGCAGTTACGCGGGGCGGATGGTGGGTTTCCTGCCGTTGAAGCCTTGCGGGTGCTCGCAGGTGATGTCCGCACGATCCTAGGGCCGGACGTACAGATCGGCTATGCCGCCGACTGGTCGGAGTATTTCGGATACCAGCCACAGGATGGGTCGGGGGACGTGCGGTTCCATCTTGACGCCCTGTGGGCCGATGAGGCGATCGACTTCGTCGGGGTGGACAATTACATGCCGCTGGCCGATTGGCGGGATGGCGAAGGGCATGTGGATGCCGGGTGGGGGTCGATCTATAACCCGGATTATCTTGCGGCGAATATCGAAGGGGGCGAGGGGTTCGACTGGTATTATCCGTCGCCCGAGGCCGAGGATGCGCAGCGGCGTGAACCGATCACGGATGGGGCCCATGGCGAGCCGTGGGTCTATCGTTACAAGGACTTCCGGAGTTGGTGGTCCGAGGCGCATTACGAGCGGATCGGTGGTGTGCGTTCGACGGAACCGACTGCCTGGCTGCCTCGCTCCAAGCCGATCGTTTTCACAGAGCTTGGCTGCGCCGCGGTGGACAAGGCGGCGAATGAGCCGAACAAGTTTTTCGACCCGAAATCGTCGGAATCCGCATTGCCGAAGTATTCAACGGGCGCGCGGGATGACTTCATGCAGATGCAGTACCTGCGGGCACAGCTCGATTATTGGCGAGATCCGAAAAACAACCCGGTTTCAGAGGTTTACGGCGGTCCGATGGTCGATATCGATCATGCCTATATCTGGGCCTGGGATGCGCGGCCCTATCCGTTCTTTCCCAACAATCTGGAGCTTTGGAGCGATGGCGGGAACTATGCGCGGGGGCATTGGCTGAACGGGCGCAGTTCGTCGCGGTCTTTGGCCTCGGTCGTGCGCGAGATCTGTGCGGCGTCCGGTGTTGCGACATGTGACGTGTCTGAGCTTTACGGCGTCTTGCGCGGGTATGCGGCCGGTGAGGGTGAAACGGCACGGGCGTCGTTGCAGCCGTTGATGCTGGCCTATGGGTTCGATGCAATCGAGCGCGACGGGCTTTTGGTGTTTCGTACACGGACCGGGCGGGCGATTGCCGAGATTGATGTGCGAGCCGTTGCCGTCACGGGAGAGACCGACGGCGATTTGGACCGGATACGGCAACCACAGGCCGAGATGGCCGGGCGGGTGCGGGTCAATACGATCGAGGCGGATGGGGATTATCAACTGCGCGCGGCGGAGGCGATCTTTCCCGATGAGGCGACGCGGGTCGTATCACAAAGTGATTTGCCGTTGGTTTTGACCGCTTCGGAAGCGCAGTCGATTGCAGAACGCTGGTTGGCCGAGGCGCGCGTGTCGCGCGATGGGGTCCGGCTTGCTTTGCCGCCGTCGCGGATCGATGTGGGCGCGGGCGATGTGTTGGAGATCGCCGAACCCGGTGGCATGGCGCGTTACCGGGTGGATCATGTGGAGGCTGCGGGTGCGCGGATCGTCGATGCGGTTCGCGTAGAGGCGTTGGAGCCGGCGCCGGTGACCGAGATTTCCGGTCAGGGTGGCGTTGCCGAGTTCAACGCGCCGGTTCCGGTGTTTGCCGAGTTTCTGGATTTGCCGTTGCTGTCCGGGGCCGAAGTGCCGCACGCGCCGCACGTCGCGACCTTTGCCGAGCCATGGCCGGGGTCTGTTGCGGTCTATGCGTCCGAAAGCGAGGACGGTTTCGTTCTGAACCGCGCGCTGTCTTCAGCTTCGATACTGGGGGAAACGCTTACACCGCTTGAGGTCGCCGCGCCGGGACGGTGGGATCGCGGGGCGGCGTTGCGGGTGGTTCTTTATGGCGGGTCGTTGTCATCGGTTGATGCCGGTACGCTTTTGAACGGGGCCAATGTCGCGGTGATCGGGGCCAGTGGGCAGGACGTTTGGGAGGTTTTTCAGTTCGCCTCGGCAGAGCTTGTCGCACCGCAGACCTATGACCTGACGCTGCGTCTGAGAGGGCAGGCGGGGACGGATGCGCTCATGCCCGAGGTTTGGCCGGTCGGGAGCCGGTTTGTTCTTTTGGACCAGAGCGTTGGGCAGCTTGGATCGACATTGGCGGAGCGGGGTCTTTCCCGCACTTACCGGTATGGGCCGGGGGATCGTGCCGTGGATGATCCGGTCTTTGTCCAGACGGAACGGGCGTTCGATGGGGTCGGATTGCGACCACTGGCACCTGTGCATTTGCGTGCACGCGCAGACGGTCTTGGCGGATCGACGCTGACCTGGGTGCGGCGGACGCGGATCGATGGTGACAGCTGGTCGGGATATGACGTGCCGTTGGGCGAGGATCGCGAGCTTTACATGGTTCGCGTTCTGCAGGGGCAAAGCGTCTTGCGCGAGACCTTGGTGACCAGTTCCGCCTGGGCCTATTCCGCCGCGATGCGGTTGGCAGATGGGGCGACCGGCGCCGCGGAATTTGCGGTGGCACAGGTATCAGACCGGTTCGGGCCGGGGCTTTTCAGAAAGGTAGGGATCGATGGATAGCACGACGACGCTGAGGCTGCCGCTTGTTCAGGCGGCGCAGGCACAAAAACATGTGACGGTGAACGAGGCTTTGGTGCGGCTTGATGCGTTGGTGGAACTGACGCTGGCATCGCGGGCGATCACCGCGCCGCCGGGGACGGCAGAGGAGGGGGCATGTTACGCGGTTCCTGCGGGGGCTGTGAATGCATGGGACGGGCAGGCAGGGCGGCTTGCGCTTTTCGTGGGCGGCGGTTGGGATTTTCTTGATCCTGTGACGGGGTGGCGCGCCTGGATTGCCGATGAAGGGGTTCCCGGAGTTTTCGATGGCGTCGATTGGGTTGCCGGATCGGGGGCCGTATCACCCAATGGCGCGGCTTTTGTGCAGCGCGTTGTGGAGTTCGATCACACGATTGCGACGGGACCCAGTTCGGACACGATTGCAGCGGTACCGGGTAATGCGCTTGTCTATGGTGTGTCGGGACGGGTTTTGAGTGCGATCGGCGGGACGGCGACAAGCTGGCAGCTCGGGATCGGGGGTGTGTCGCCCGATCGATATGGAAGCGGGCTGGGCCTTGCCGCCGGGTCGTGGGTGCGCGGGCTTACGTCGACGCCGATTGCATATTACTCGGACACGGCACTGACGCTGACCGGGGCAGGCGGCGATCTGTCTGGTGGGGTTGTGCGGCTGGCAGTTCACATTGCGGAACTGACTTTGCCGCGGGCATGATGGCCTGTCGGACCCCGCATGTAGGCGACGCAGTGGCGGTGGCGCGGGCGCTTTTGCAGTGCGAAGAGGGGCGCCGGCCTTTCGTTCTGGCGAAGATCCTGCGTGAGGCCTGTCGTGCCAATTGGCATCGCCGGGAAACAGGCGCATTTCATCCGATCTGGGGGGATGGGAGCCTGATGACGGCTGCCTTGCGGCGGAGCGTTGTGGATGAACCGCTCTTGGACAACGCTGATTTCAGACGCTGCCTTATTGCCGTCCTGGAGGCACTTGATCAGCCGCGTGTGCAGGACAAGCACATCGGCGCCGTCGGATCGAGGTCGAGCCGCGCCGGTGCGATTTCGTCACCACAGTCAGTGCAATAGCCATACTCCCCCTCATCGATCCGGGCGAGAGCTGCCGTAATTCGCTGGCGGCGGGTGGCGCGGCGGCGGGCGGTGGCCTGTGCCATCGCCTGTTGTTGCAGGGCGTCCATGCGGCTAAGCCGACCAACCGATTGCTGGTCGAGCGTGACGGTTTTCTGGCCGTCCTGCCCAAGGTCGTCACCGGTTTCAAGCGCCGCAAGTTCGGCCAGAAGCCGAGTTTGGAAGGTCTCGATTTCGGCAGGTGTCGGCATTGTGTCCGCCTTCCGGGGGTTTGGTCTTGGTCGTTCGCCCCTATATGGTGTAAAAGCGCCGCGACGCAGAGGAAAGCCCATGGCCGAAATACGTAGAAAACTCGCAACCCTTGATCCGATCTGGTCGCGGATTCGCGATGAGGCGGACGCAGCCGTTGCCAAGGAACCGCTTCTGGGCGGCTTGGTGCATTCGAGTGTGCTGCATCACACCAGTCTTGAGGCCGCTCTTACCTATCGTTTGGCGCTGAAACTGGCATCGGGTGAGATGTCGGAACAGCTGATCCGTGAGATTGCGGATGAGGCGCTTGCCGAAGACCCATCGATCAGCGATGCGGCGCGGGCGGACATCGTCGCGGTGTTCGAGCGTGATCCGGCGTGCCACCGGATGATCCAGCCGCTTCTCTATTTCAAAGGGTTTCAGGCGATCCAGGCCTATCGCGTGGGTCATTGGCTTTGGAAGCAGGGGCGCCATGACATGGCGTATTTCTTCCAGATGCGGGTGTCCGAGACGTTTGGCGTAGACATTCACCCGGCCGCGCGGATCGGCAAGGGGATCATGATCGACCACGCTCATTCCATCGTGATCGGTGAAACGGCTATTGTCGGCGACAACGTGTCGATGTTGCATTCGGTGACGCTTGGCGGGACCGGCAAGGAAGAAGAAGACCGTCACCCCAAGATTGGTTGCGGCGTCCTGATCGGGGCCGGTGCGAAGGTGCTTGGCAACATCAAGGTTGGCAATTGCTCGCGCATTGCGGCCGGGTCGGTGGTTTTGGAAGACGTTCCACCGAAGATGACGGTGGCGGGCGTTCCGGCGCGGATCGTCGGCGAGGTGAAATGCGATCAGCCGTCGATGGCGATGGATCAGCTTTTCGGCCATTCGAGCGCGCCATAAGAAAACTCATTGAATAGATGTGAAAAAGGCCCGCAACCGCGGGCCTTTTTTGCGTTTGGGGGTAATGCGCCGATCAGGCGAGCATCGCCACCGGGTTTTCGAGACCCTGTTTGATCGCATCAAGCAGTTGGGCGCCAAGTGCCCCGTCGATCACCCGGTGATCGACTGACAGCGTGACGGACATCACCGTGGCCACAGCCAATTCGCCATCAGCGCCGACGACGGGCTTTTTCACCCCGGCACCAACGGCAAGAATGGCACCGTGGGGCGGGTTGATGACCGCGTCGAAATTATCGATGCCGAACATCCCGAGGTTCGAGATGGCAAAGCTGCCGCCCTGATATTCGTGGGGGGCGAGCTTGCGGTCACGCGCGCGGGAGGCGAGGTCTTTCATTTCCGCCGAAAGCGCGGAGAGTGACTTCATCTCGGCGTCTTTCAGGACCGGTGTGAAGAGGCCGCCTTCGATGGCGACGGCGACGGCCACATCCGAGGGCTTGAGCTTGAGCATCCGGTCACCGGCCCAGACGGCGTTGGCGTCGGGAACCTGTTGAAGGGCAAGGGCGCAGGCCTTGATGATGAAGTCGTTGACCGACAGCTTCACGCCGCGCGCTTCAAGCTGTTTGTTGAGCGTGGCGCGGAACTTCAACAGCTCATCAAGCTGGATATCCCGGCGCAGGTAGAAGTGCGGGATGGTCTGCTTGGCCTCGGTAAGGCGGGCGGCGATGATCTTGCGCATGCCGTCGAGCTTGATCTCTTCGAAATCTCGGCCCTCGTACATTTTGAGGACAGCGTCCGTCGACGGACCCGCGGAGACCGCGGCGGCGGCAGGTGCAGCGGCAGCCGTAGGTGCGGCAGCCGGGGCCGCGCCCGGTTGAGCGTTTTCGACATCGGATTTGACGATACGCCCCTTGGGACCCGAGCCCTTGATCTGGCTGAGGTCGAGGCCCTTGTCCTTTGCGATGCGCCGCGCGAGTGGCGAGGCAAAGATGCGATCACCGCTGGCGGCCACCGGAGCAGCAGGGGCCGGTGACGGGGCCGCGCTGGGCGCCTCATCCGCAGCCTTGGAGGCCGGTGCTTCTTCGGCAGGGGCGGCCGCTGATGCAGACGCGGAGCCGATATCATCCGCGCTTTCCCCGTCTTCCAAAAGCACCGCGATGGGCGTGTTCACCTTCACGCCTTCGGTGCCTTCGGCGACGAGGATTTTCCCGACAGTTCCTTCATCGACGGCTTCGAACTCCATCGTGGCCTTGTCGGTTTCGATTTCGGCCAGAAGGTCGCCCGAGCTGACGGTGTCCCCTTCCTTGACGAGCCATTTGGCAAGCGTGCCCTCTTCCATCGTGGGCGAGAGGGCGGGCATCAGAACTTCGGTTGGCATCTTTTCAGTCCTCCTCCAGAACCATGCGGTCGAAAGGGGCGCGGGAAATCTTGCGTCCTTCGGCCAAGGCTCTGAGTGTCAATTCAATCTGGTCTTTGTGGGTGGCGATCCAGTCATAGGCCGTCTGGTGGCCGCGTCCGCCGGTCAGGGCCATCCGGGACGAGATGACAGCATCGGGGATCAGCCCGATCACACGGTCTTCCGGGCCACCGATGGCGACCCGGTAGGCTTCGCGTGAGCTATCGCGTCCCAGCACGTCCATACCCTTAGCGATAGGTCACGGATTTGACGGCGTCGATCACCTCTTTGGTGGTGACAAGCGCCAGCTTTTCAAGGTTGGCGGCATAGGGCATCGGGACATCCTTACCCGTGCAGTTGATCACCGGGGCGTCGAGATAGTCGAACGCTTCCTGCATGATCACCGAACTGATGTAATTACCGACCGATCCTTGCGGGAAGCCTTCTTCGACGGTCACGCAGCGGTTGGTCTTCTGGATCGACTTGAGAACCGTGGCGGTGTCCATCGGGCGGATCGTGCGCAGGTCGATGACCTCGGCGCTGATCCCGTCCTTGGCAAGTTCATCGGCGGCTTCAAGCGCGTATTGCATGCCGATGCCGAAGCTGACGATCGTCACGTCCGACCCTTCGCGCCAGATACGGGCTTTGCCGAACGGGACGGTGTAGTCATCCAGTTTCGGCACATCGAAGGACCGGCCATAGAGGATCTCGTTTTCGAGGAAGATTACCGGGTTGGGGTCGCGGATGGCCGATTTCAGCAGGCCCTTCGCGTCAGAGGCCGAGTAGGGCATGACCACTTTCAAACCCGGGATCTGCATGTACCATGCAGCGTAATCCTGGCTGTGCTGGGCGGCGACGCGGGCCGCGGCACCGTTGGGGCCCCGGAACACGATCGGACAGCCCATCTGGCCGCCGGACATGTAAAGCGTCTTGGCCGCCGAGTTGATGATCTGGTCGATGGCCTGCATCGCGAAGTTGAAAGTCATGAATTCGACGATGGGCCGGGTGCCGCCAAAGGCCGCGCCAACAGCGATCCCGGCGAAACCGTGTTCGGTGATGGGGGTGTCGATCACGCGGCGTGCGCCAAATTCGTCAAGCAGGCCCTGGCTGATCTTGTAGGCGCCCTGATACTCGGCCACCTCTTCCCCCATCAGAAACACCAATTCGTCACGGCGCATCTCTTCGGCCATGGCGTCGCGCAAGGCTTCGCGCACGGTCGTCGACACCATTTCGGTGCCTTCGGGAATGTCAGGCTCGGCCACATCTTCAGAGGCGACCGAGGCGGCGGGGGCGCTGGCAGGCGCCTCTTCGGGGGCCGGTTCGGCCTCTGCTTGCGGTGCAGCGGCCGGGGCAGGAATCGCGTCGGCGTCCTCGCCTTCTTCGACCAGAACTGCAATGGGTGTGTTCACTTTCACGCCCTCGGTGCCTTCGGCGATGAGGATTTTGCCGACTATACCTTCATCGACCGCCTCGAACTCCATCGTCGCCTTGTCGGTCTCGATCTCGGCCATAATGTCGCCGGACGAAACGGTATCACCTTCTTTTACCAGCCATTTGGCCAGCGTACCCTCTTCCATGGTGGGCGAAAGCGCTGGCATCAGAATTTCGGTGGCCATGTTAATCGGTCCTCGCAGTTTTGAATGCGTCTGGCATTTAGGATGTGCCCACCAATATCACTGCGAAGGCAATGATGAAGGCGATCACGACATAGACCACGTACTGCAAGATCAGTACGGCGACCCATTTCCAGAGCGCAATGAATTCGTGGTTTTCGTCCGTCGCCATGGCGGCAAGCAGCAGCGCTTGTACGAGAAAGCCGGCGGCGGTCAGTCCAAGGGACTGGTCCAGCGGCAGCGCTTCAAAGCTTTGCTCATCGGCAAGTCCCAGGAAAACCAGGACGCCGATCATGGCAACGACAGAGATGATGAACGCGAGAAATACCATGAGGTAGCTCACGCGGTGGCGGAACACGCCCGACATTAGGATCTTGACCACGAAGGCCGGGATCAGCGACGAAAGCGCCGCACCCAGCACAAGGAAGGGCAAGACCTGAGGTGTCAGGACGTCTTCCATGATCAGGCAGCCGATCCTTGCGGCAGCACGTCGGCATAGATGTCGGTGTAAAGCTCATCGAGCGCGGGCTCGGGGCTTTCTTTCGCGAATTCCGCGCTTTCGTTGACGATTTCCTTGATCTCTTTGTCGATCGCCTTGAGATCGTCCTCCGTGGCGTGCTTGCCGGTCAGCAGCATGTCGCGGACATGTTCGATTGCGTCACGCTCTTCGCGCATCTTCTGCACTTCCTCGCGGGTCCGGTACTTGGCCGGGTCCGACATGGAGTGGCCGCGATAGCGGTAGGTCTTGACCTCGAGGATGTAGGGGCCTTTGCCTGCGCGGCAGTGGGCGACGGCCTTTTCGCCGGCGGCCTTCACCGCGAGCACGTCCATCCCGTCGACTTCCTCGCCCGGAATTCCATATGCGGCGCCGCGTTCCCAAAGGCTTGGGGATTTGGTCGAACGCTGGACGCTTGTGCCCATGGCATACTGGTTGTTCTCGATCACGAAGATCACCGGAAGGTCCCAAAGCTCGGCCATGTTATAGGTCTCATAGACCTGGCCCTGGTTCGCCGCGCCGTCGCCGAAATAGGCGAAGGTCACGCGGTCGTTGCCAAGGTACTTGTCGGCAAAGGCAAGGCCCGCGCCGATGGGCACCTGCGCGCCGACGATGCCGTGGCCGCCGTAGAAATGCTTCTCTTTCGAAAACATGTGCATCGAGCCGCCCTTGCCTTTGGAATACCCGCCTTCGCGGCCCGTCAGCTCGGCCATCACGCCTTTCGGGTCCATGCCGCAGGCCAGCATGTGGCCGTGGTCGCGGTACGAGGTGACGCGCTTGTCGCCTTCGCTGGCGGCGGCCTCGAGACCGACGACGACCGCTTCCTGTCCGATGTAAAGGTGGCAGAAGCCGCCGATCAGGCCCATGCCGTAAAGCTGGCCCGCTTTTTCCTCGAAGCGGCGGATCAAAAGCATCTCGCGGTAATGGTGCAGAAGCTCTTCCTTCGACACATTCGGTTTCTTGGTGGTTTTGCGTGCGGCCATGCGGGCGGCTCCTCCATCCTGGCAGAGATAGTTCAGTGTTAAACTATCTCTTACAACAAGGGATCGGAAAGCGCACGCGTTTAATCTGTCGCAGGGGGGGGGTGGGGGCGAAACGCCTAGTGCAGAACCATTTCGTCGGGGCGTACGAGGCCCAGAACATCGCGCGCCTGCTGGTCGAGAAGCTCGAGATCGAGGAAGTCGTCGGACAGGCGGCGCGTTTTGTTTTCCAGCGTCGCGACCTCGGCTTTCAAGGCGGCCTGCTCGGCCTGAAGTGCGTCCCGCTCGGCTTCGATTTGCACGCGCTGGAACAACCCGAAATCGCCCTGCACACTGGCGAATGTGAAATACATTGCCGCCAGACACATCAGCGAAAGATAGATAACGGCCCCAAATGCAGGACGGTTGCGCGGGTTGGTCATGCTCTGCCTCGAACGCCGCCTCTTCGGGTCGGCCTTCGCGAATCATGTCACATCGATTCGCGGAAGTGAATCCCCTTTCGACAGAGATCGGCGATATATCGCCCCAGGATTCCGCGTTGTCTGATCAGGAGTTTGAGATTTCTCAAATACGGCGATGCGCGACAGCTCTAATGTTGGCGGCATGGAAAATCTTGTAACAATCAACTGGCTGGCCGAACACCTTTGGGATCCTGATCTGGTGATCCTGGATTGCAGTGTGACCAGCATTCCTTCCGAAACGGGGATCACGAATTTCAGCGGGCGGGCGGAATACGACAAAGGCCATATCCCGGGTGCGGGGTTCGCCGATCTCAAGGGCGATCTTTGCGATCCCGACGCCGCCGTGGAATTCGCGCCGCCCACGCCAGAGGCGTTCTGCGCGGCCATGGGCCGACTTGGCGTCGGTGACGCGTCGCGCGTTGTTCTTTACGACAGTTCGTTTTCGGCCTGGGCCGCGCGCGTCTGGTGGATGCTGCGCTGGGTCGGGTTCGACCGGGCCGCACTTCTTGATGGTGGCTTGGGCGCATGGGTGGCAGAGGGGCGGGCGCTATCGACCGAACCTGCGTCGCACCCCGCACGTACGCTCACACCCGCACCGCGCCCCGAACTGATCGCGGGCCGCGAGGACGTGCTGGCGGCGATCGACGATCCGCGCGTCCATCTCGTCGACACGATGCCGGCGGAATACTTCGCGGGCGGAGAGACGATGTATGCCAGACCCGGCCATATTCCCACCGCGGTCAACGTCCCCGCCATGGATGCTCTGGACGAAACCGGGCATCTCAAAGCAAAGCACGCGTTGAAGACGCTGCACCCGACTGATCGGGGTGAACGCTATATCACCTATTGCGGCGGTGGCATCCTCGCGTCGCTCTGCGCCTTCACGATGACGCAGAACGGATACCGGGACGTGGCGGTTTACACCGCGTCCCTGCAGGAATGGGCGGCCGATCCGACCTTGCCGATGGAAACCGGTCAGCCGGCGACCGACGCCTCGTAAATGCTGGCGATGGTCGCGTCGAGCGTGGCGTTGAATTCATCGTCCGTCTGCTGTGCCGAGAGACCCTCGGTCAAGGCCCGCGAGAAGCTGGCGATGACGCCGGTGTTCTGCGCCAGCTTGGCGTTGGCCTCTTCGCGGGAATAGCCCCCCGACAAAGCCACGACCCGCATTATGCGCGGATGATCGACCAGCGGTTTATAGATGTTCGCCACGGTGGGTAGGCTGAGCTTGAGCATCACTTCACGGTCGGCGGGCATCGCATCGAGATGCTTGGTGATCTCGGCAAGCAGAATTTCCTCGGCCTCGGCCTTGTCGGGAATTGTGATCGTTACCTCGGGCTCGATGATCGGGATGAGACCCTTGTCGAGGATTTGTGACCCAACCTCAAATTGCTGATCGACAACTGCCGCGATCCCGCTGGGCGTGGCCGCATTGATGACCGAGCGCATCTTGGTGCCGAAAACGCCGTGGGCCTTGGCGCGATCCAGAAGGTCATCAAGGCCCGGGATCGGCTTCATCAGTTGAACGCTATTGCTTTCGTCGGCAAGCCCCTGATCGACCTTCAGGAACGGAACGACGTGGCGGTCTTCCCAGAGGGCCTTGGCCGAAGGCTTGCCGCCAATCTCGCGGTCCATGGTCATTTCGAACAGGATCGCGCCGACGATCCGGTCGCCGGTGAACGCGGGCGATTGCACGATGCGCGACCGCATGGCGTGGATCAGGTCGAACATCTCGGCCTCGGTGGAATAGGCGTCTTCTTCGATCCCATAAAGGCGCAACGCCTTGGGCGTTGACCCGCCACTTTGATCGAGGGCGGCGATAAAGCCTTTGCCGCTGCGTACCTGTTCTGCCTGTTCGTTCTGTGCCATCTGCGGTTCCACCCTTCGTGATCTGTCCTGGTTGGTGACGGTTCTAGGCGAGCCGCCGGGCCCATGCAATCGTGCAGTCGGTCACGCCCGCTCCAGTGCGGCGACGCCCGGCAACTCCTTGCCTTCCATCCATTCCAGAAACGCGCCGCCAGCGGTGGAGACATAGGTGAACTGGTCCGCTGCCCCCGATTTGTTCAGCGCGGCCACCGTGTCGCCGCCGCCCGCGACCGAGATCAAGCTGCCCGCGGCGGTCAGCGCCGCGGCCTTGCTGGCGGCGGCGTTCGTGGCGGTATCGAAAGGCGCGATCTCGAAAGCCCCCAGCGGTCCATTCCAGATCAGCGTGCGGGCCGCTTCGAACACCACTTCGATCCGCGCGACGCTTTCGGGCCCTGCATCGAGGATCATCGCGTCCGGCGGGCAGGCGTCGGCGGCGACGGTTTCACTTGCCGCGCCGGCGGCGAACTCGCGCGCCACGACCACGTCCGAGGGCAGGATGATCTCGCAGGCCGCTTCATCGGCCCGCGCCAGAATTTCGTTGGCCGTGTCGGTCATTTCATGTTCGGCCAACGATTTGCCGACATCGATCCCCTTGGCCGCGAGAAACGTGTTCGCCATGCCGCCACCGATCACCAGATGATCGACCTTGCGCACCAGATTGCTCAGCAGTTCCAGCTTGGTCGACACCTTCGCCCCGCCCACGACCGCCACGACCGGGCGTTCCGGCGTGCCCAATGCGGCCTGCAGGGCCTTCAGCTCGGCTTCCATCAACCGTCCCGCAGCACTTGGCAAAAGCCGTGCGATGCCTTCGGTCGATGCATGGGCGCGGTGCGCGGCGGAAAAGGCGTCGTTCACATAGGCTTCCCCGAGTGCGGCCAGCGAGGCGGCGAACATCGGATCGTTGGCCGTCTCGCCTTCGTGAAAACGGGTATTTTCAAGCAGCAGAACTTCGCCGGGGGCAAGGGCGGCCACGGCGGTCTTGGCGGGGCCACCGATGCAATCGCTGGCAAAGCGCACCGGCACGCCCAGGACCTCTTCAACCGTTTCGCGGATCAGGCCAAGCGACATCTCGGGCACGACCTTGCCCTTGGGCCGTCCGAAATGCGCCATCAGCACCGGTTTGCCACCTGCGCCAAGGATATCGCGCACCGTCGGCGCGATCCGATCGATCCGGGTCGTATCCGTCACAACGCCATCCTCAACCGGCACATTGATATCGACCCGCACCAGAACCGTCTTGCCTGCAAGGTCCATGTCGTCCAGCGTTTTCCAGTGCATCGCACACTCCCAAATTCCGTGTCGGTGCAAGACGACCCCAGCACGCTTGCGCCGTCAACCGCTCATCTGGGGTGTTTTGGCTTTTCACCATCCGCGCCCGCCTTTAGGGTCTGGCCAAACCGGTTGAGAGGAGGGCCCGATGGCCGAAACGAACGATCCCGAGAATACAATTCTGATCGAGCTTAAGGACGGCACCGTCACGATCGAGCTTCTGGCCGACGTGGCCCCCCAACATACTGCGCGGATGAAGGAACTGGCCCGCGCGGGGGCCTATGACAACGTGGTCTTTCACCGTGTGATCGACGGCTTCATGGCCCAGACCGGTGATGTGGCGCATGGCAATTTCGAGAATGATTTCAACCTGCGCCGCGCGGGCACGGGCGGTTCGGACATGCCTGATGTTCCGGCCGAGTTTTCCAAGCTGCCGCATGATCGCGGCACGCTGGGCGCGGCGCGTTCGGCCAACCCGGATTCCGCCAACAGCCAGTTTTTCATCAACTTCAGCGACAACCATTTCCTGAACGGACAGTACACCGTCTATGGCCGCGTCGTGTCGGGGATGGAGCATGTGGACGCCATCGCACGCGGCGAACCGCCGATGAACCCCGACCGGATGCTAAGCGTGAAAGTAGCCGCCGATGTCTAAGGAAAACCTGATTTTCGGCGGGCTCATGGCAGCCGGCCTTGCGGTGCTTGGCGCCTATTACGTCTCAACCCTTCCGGCCACGGCGGCGTCCCATAGCGAGGCCGACGGGCCGGGTCCGAACCTTGAGATCACCGTGGCGGGCGAGGCGAACGGCACGATCGTCATCGATCTTCTGCCCGATGTCGCCCCGGCGCATGTCGAACAGATCACGACGCTGGCCGCCGAAGGCGCCTATGACAACGTGGTCTTCCACCGGGTCATCGAAGGCTTCATGGCGCAGACCGGCGATGTCGAGTTTGGCGTTATCGGGGGCGATGCGCGCATGGCCGGGCGCGGCGGGTCGGACCGCCCAGATCTTCCGGCCGAATTCTCGGATATCCCCTATGAGCGGGGCATCGTCGGCATGGCGCGGGCGCAGAACCCCAACTCGGCCAACAGCCAGTTCTTCATCATGTTCGCCGAGGCGCCATTTCTGAACGGCCAATACACGGTCGTCGGGCGTGTCATCGAAGGGATGGACGTCGTTGACGCGATCAAGCGCGGCAATCAGGCGGCCAACGGCGTCGTCGCCGATAGCCCGGATGTGATGACGTCGGTGCGTGTCACGGAATAGCGCAGCCTCGATTTTTCGCAGAAGATTCTGTCTGAAATTTCTGCGAAAAATCGCTTCTCTGTCGCGCGGTCACTCTCGCGTGAGATGGGCTAGGCCGAAGGACAAGGCTCTGGCACTCTGGTGTCGACCTCAGAGGAGCCGTGCCGATGCATCTCAGACACCTATTCGCCGCCCTTGCCCTGTCCGCTTTCGCTGGCAGCGCGCTCGCCTCGCCAGAGTTCTGGCGCAATGAATGGCCAGAGACGGATTTCGAAACCACGAGCATCGAAAACTGGGTCGAGATCCTTTCGGGCGGGCCGCCCAAGGATGGTATCCCGGCGATCGATGGCCCGAACTTCCTGGCCGCCGCCGAAGAAACCCGGCTGGGTCCGCGCGAACCGGTCATCACCGTGGAGGTCGACGGCGAGATCCCGCGCGCCTATCCGATCCGCTACCTGACATGGCATGAGATCGTGAATGACGAGATCGGGGGCATACCCGTGGCCGTCACCTTCTGTCCCTTGTGCAATTCCGGTCTGACCTTTGACCGCCGCGTGGACGGCCTCGTTCTCAGTTTCGGGGTGTCGGGCAAGCTGCGCAATTCGGATATGATTATGTATGACCGCGAGACCCAAAGCTGGTGGCAGCAGGCGCTGGGCGAGGGGATCGTGGGGCAAATGACGGGCGCGCGTCTGGATCAATTGCCGACATGGATGGAAAGCTGGGCTGAATTCATTGCGCGCAACCCCGGCGGGGCGGTGATGGACCAGCCGCCGTGGAACCGGTCCTATGGCCAGAACCCGTATGTGAATTACGACAGCTCGCGCCGTCCGTTCCTGTATAATGGCGAGATGCCGCCGCACGGGATCGAACCGCTGGCCCGCGTCGTGCGGGTGGGCGATCAGGCCTGGCCGGTAGAGCGGTTGCGCGAAAACGCGACGATCACCGAAGACGGCGTGACCCTGACATGGGCCGCCGGGCAAGCCTCGGCGCTTGATAGTCGCGACATTGCGCGCGGGCGCGATGTGGGCACGATCCGGGTGCGCGATGGCGCGGGCAACGACCTGCCCCATGACGTGATGTTCGCCTTCGCCTTCCATGCCTTCTGGCCCGAGGGCGACTGGATGCTCGACAACTAGCCAGCGGTTTGCCAAACCCTTGAGCGACGCAAAGGGGGGCTGACATGGGCAAACGCTTTCTCTTCACGGGCGGCAGCGGCAAGGCCGGGCGGCATGTGATCGCCTATCTTGTGGAACAGGGGCACCGCGTTCTGAACGTCGATCCCGTGCCGCTTGACCTGCCAGGTGTGCACACGATTTCGGGCGACGTGACCGATAGCGGCCAGATGTTCGGTCTGATGGCGGGCTATGCCGGGTTCGATGAGCTGGAAAGCGGCGCGGGTCGCCCCGGCTTTGACGCCGTGGTGCATTTCGCGGCTGTCCCGCGCATTCTTTTCACCTCTGATG
>JABDPT010000293.1 GCA_013042605.1 Paracoccaceae bacterium | reverse complement strand
CGCATCGCCTGAAGGTCGGGCAGGGTCAGGCCCGCCGCCTCCCATTCGCGCAGGGCCAGAACGGTCGGCCCAATCTCAACCCGGTCCGCGTCATTCGGGGTGTTGTCGGCAAGCATGTCGCCCTGTGTCGGGTCGATCTTGCGGCGGTCGCGGTAATGCGTATCCACGGGCGGCCTTCCCATTCTTGTCTTTTGGACAAGTCTGATCCCGGGTTTCGCGGGCGGTCCTGCCTGATTCCGACCTGTTTCACGGTCGCTTTGGCGTTTTCGCGCCAGATCAGGCGCTTATACTCGGGTTGATGACGCCGATTTTGCACGCCTTTCTGCCGCACGACATCCTGCCCGGCGCGGCGAAAAAGCCCTTGCCGGGCATCGCGCCCGCTGACCCCGATGACTGGCTGCGCGTCGATGCCGCCTATGCTGCGCAGATGGCCGAGAGGGAGCGGCTTTTGACGACCCGCCGCAAGGATGTGTTGCAGGTTTTGCCGGAGGCCGCGCCCGCCGCGACCGAGCTTCTGGACATGGCTCTGACCTGGGCCGAGGCGCAGGGCGGGTTCGCGCGCGACGGGTCGCGGGTCACCCGGCCCGATGGTGTGACCGTCACGATAAAGGTATCCGATCCGTTGGGCACATTGGGGCGGCTCTTTCAGCAAGACCTGTGCATCCTCGAAAGACGCGGGGATGAACACGCGCTGACCGCTGCGGTTCTGTGCTTTCCCGCAAGCTGGACCCTGTCGGAAAAGATCGGCCGCCCGCTGACCGCGATCCACCGGCCTGTTGCCCCCTATTCACCGGATATCGCGCGGCGGGTGCAGCGGCTTTTCGACGGCGTGCGCCCGGGGCGTCCGATCTGGCGGGCCAATGCGCTTGGCTATGACAGCCCCGCCCTGTTTCACCCCTGCCGCGAGGGGGCACCCCACGAAACACGGGCTGACGCCCGGTTTCTGCGGTGTGAACGGCAGGTGATTTTGCGGCTGCCCGGAACGAATGCGGTTGTCTTCACGATCCACACGCATGTGGTCGCGCGCGAAAACCTGACGCCCGCGCAAGTACGGGCGATGGTCGAAGGCTGATCAGGGAAGAAAGGGCCTTAGATGCCGGGAATGGCGCTCATGCCGTAGTCGTTCATACCGAGGGCAAGGGCCAAACCGGTCAGCGCCATGGCATGGGCCGTGGTGCGCAGGTTCTCACCGCCGAGGATATTGAACATCAAAAGGCCAAACCCGATGGGGAAGGCAAAGACCATGATCGTCGCGTTCAGCGTATAGACCGTCAGGCGGGCAACCGTGCTTTCGGTTTCGATCCGCTCGCGGAAATCGGTGGATTCGTCGACGATGGACGAGGATGTAAAGGACAGCATGGCGTGGTCCGCAGCCGTATCCTCGTCATATGCATCTTCGGGATCCGCTGGCGCAAGCTCGGGCAAAAGCGCGAAGCGGGCGGCACCACGCACCTGATGCGCCAGTTCGGCGACAGGGGGGGCTTTGCTGATGTCACGCTCGAATGTGCTCATGGCCTCATACATCATCATGTTGTGTCCAGTACGGATTCCACTTGGTAACACCCGAGTATTCGCCGCCAAATGTGGAGAGATTGAGACAGGTTGAAGGTTTTGGCGCGCCGGGGTCATGGGTGCAATCACCGCGCGAAACGGCATATTGTTGAGGAATTACTGACGATTAGCGCGTGCTCACGAAATATTACCGGCGGAAACCTGCCGATTGGCCATTCGCCGTGAACAGTATTCCGCCTACTCCAGTTCGACCAGCAAATCCTTGGCGTCGATCTGCGCGCCCGGCTGCACATGCACGGCCTTGACCACGGCGTCGCGTTCGGCGTGCAGCCCGGTTTCCATCTTCATCGCTTCGATGGTGAGCAAGAGATCCCCGGCTTTCACCGCCGCTCCGGCCATGGCCCCGACCGAGGCGACAACCCCCGGCATCGGCGCGCCGATATGATCGGCATTGCCCGCTTCGGCCTTGGGCCGCGCGGCGGCCACCGCACCCGAGCTGCGGTCCGGCACCCGGATGACGCGCGGCTGGCCGTTGAGTTCGAAGAACACCTTGGCTTCGCCCTCGGCATTGGTTTCGGCCACGGCCTGACAGCGGATTTCAAGCGTCACGCCGGGGTCGATCTCGACCGAGATTTCTTCGCCGGGTTTCATGCCATAAAAGAACGACTTGGTCGGCAGTGTGCGTACGGGGCCATAAATCCTGTGGCGGCCCATGTAATCGAGATAGACCTTGGGATACATCAGGTAGCCGTTGAGGTCTTCGTCATCGACCTTGTAGCCTTCAAGCTGTTGCGACAGGTCCTTGCGCGTCGCTTCAAGATCAACTGGCGCCATCGCCTTGCCGGGGCGGTCCGTCTGGGCCTTTTCACCCTTCAGGATCTTCGATTGCAGCGCTTTCGGCCATCCGCCGGGCGGCTGGCCAAGGTTGCCACGCATCATGTCGATCACGCTGTCGGGGAAGGACACGTCGCGCTTGGGGTCTTCGACATCCGCGCGCGTCAGGTTCTGGCTGACCATCATCAGCGCCATGTCGCCCACGACCTTCGACGATGGCGTGACCTTGACGATATCGCCGAACATGTCGTTCACGTCCGCATAGGCCTGTGCGACCTCGTGCCAGCGTTCTTCAAGCCCCAGGCTGCGCGCCTGCGCCTTGAGGTTGGTGAACTGCCCGCCGGGCATCTCGTGCAAGTACACCTCTGACGCCGGGGCCTGAAGCCCGCTTTCAAAGGCCGCGTAATGCCCGCGCACGGTTTCCCAGTAATTCGAAATCTCGCGCACCCGCGCGATATCAAGCCCCGTGGCGCGGTCGGTCTGGGCCATCATCTCGACCACGGTGCCAAGCGTCGCTTGGCTGGTGTTGCCCGACAGCGCGTCCATCGCCGCGTCGACGGCATCCACGCCGGCCTCGGCGGCGGCCAGAATGGTGGCGCAGGCGATGCCAGCGGTGTCATGGGTGTGGAAATGGATCGGAATGCCGATCTCGTCCTTCAGCGCCTTGATCAACACGGTCGCCGCGCGCGGCTTCAAAAGCCCCGCCATGTCCTTGAGACCCAGCACATGCGCGCCCGCGGCTTCAAGCTCTTTGGCCATGGCGACATAGTATTTCAGGTCATACTTCGCGCGATCCGGGTCCAGCAGGTCACCGGTGTAACAGATCGTGCCTTCACAGACCTTCTCGGCCTCGATCACCGCATCCATCGCCACGCGCATGTTTTCGACCCAGTTCAGGCTGTCGAATACGCGGAAGATGTCGATGCCGGTATCGGCGGCCTGCGCCACGAAAGCCTGCACCACGTTGTCGGGATAGTTGGTATAGCCCACGCCGTTCGAGGCGCGCAAAAGCATCTGGGTCAGCAGGTTGGGCATATGCGCGCGCAGGTCACGCAGCCGCTGCCACGGGCATTCCTGCAAGAACCGGTAGGCCACGTCGAAGGTCGCACCGCCCCAGCATTCCATGCTGAAGATCTCGGGCAGGTTCGCGGCGTAAGCCGGGGCGACACGGATCATGTCGATCGACCGCATGCGGGTGGCCAGCAGCGACTGGTGCCCGTCGCGCATCGTGGTGTCGGTGATCAAAAGCCGCTTTTGCGCGCTCATCCAATCGGCCAGCCCCTTAGGCCCCTTGGCCTCAAGGATCTGGCGCGATCCGTCGGGAACGGTGTCAGTGATCAGGGCTGGGGGCCGTGGGTCTTTCACATCCCCCGCCGGACGCGCCCGGCCTTCGGTCTCCGGGTGCCCGTTCACGGTGATATCAGCGATATAGGTCAGGATCTTCGTGGCCCGGTCGCGCCGCTTGCGGAACTGGAACAGCTCGGGCGTCTCGTCGATGAACTTGGTGTGGTATTCGTTGTTCAGGAACGTCGGGTGCTTGAGCAGGTTTTCGACAAAGGCGATGTTTGTCGACACGCCCCGGATGCGAAACTCGCGCAAGGCCCGGTCCATCCGCGCAATCGCGGCTTCCGGCGTGGGTGCCCAGGCCGTGACCTTTTCCAGCAGGCTGTCATAGTAGCGCGTGATGACCGCCCCGGAATAGGCCGTGCCGCCATCAAGCCGGATGCCCATGCCCGTCGCCCCGCGATAGGCGGTGATGCGGCCATAGTCGGGGATGAAATTGTTGGTCGGGTCTTCGGTCGTGATGCGACACTGAATGGCGTGGCCGTTCAGCATGACATCGTATTGCGAGGCGGTGCCGGTGGCCTCCATCAGGCTCTTGCCTTCGGCGATCTTGATCTGGGCTTGAACGATATCGATGCCGGTGACTTCTTCGGTCACGGTGTGCTCGACCTGCACGCGGGGGTTTACTTCGATGAAGTAGAACTCGCCGGTTTCCATATCCATGAGGAATTCGATGGTGCCGGCGCATTCGTAGTTGACGCTTTCGGCAATTTTCTTGCCGAGGTTGCAGATGCGTTCGCGCTGGGCGCCGGAC
>JABDPT010000282.1 GCA_013042605.1 Paracoccaceae bacterium | reverse complement strand
TATCAGGATCGTGGGATCGTCGTTTCCGAGGTTGCGTCGGGATTTCGGATGCAGGTGAAAGCCGCGATGGCGGACAGGCTGCAGAAACTTTGGGAAGAACGGCCGCCGCGATATTCGCGTGCTTTGTTCGAGACACTGGCGCTCATTGCCTATCGTCAACCGATTACCCGCGGCGAAATCGAGGAAATTCGCGGTGTGGCCGTGAGCTCCAATATCGTTCGCAACATGCTTGAGCGCGATTGGATTCGGGTGGTCGGGCATCGGGACGTCCCGGGTCGACCGGCCATGTTCGGCACTACGAAGGCCTTCCTCGACTACTTCAGTCTCAAGAAACTTGATGACTTGCCGCCGCTGGCGGACCTGTCGGATTGGGAAAGCCTGCGCGTGCAGCTCAATCTGCCGGACGTAGAAGAAGAATCCGGTGTCGGTGCCGAAGAAACAGCGGCAGCCGAGGCGAGCAACATTCCCTTGCTGTTCCCGGAAGGTGATGAGGAGGCGCCGGTCAACGAGGAGGCCTCTTTGGAAGCGGCGGCAGCCGATGACGAGGACTCGTCTGCAAGCGAAAACCTGGTCGTTGCGGAGTGGCCAAACCAGGTTGGCTGACCGAATCCAGAAAGCCCTCGCGGCTGCCGGTCATGGCTCGCGCCGAAAAGTTGAAACCTGGATCAGGGAAGGTCGGCTCGCCGTCGATGGACGGCCAGCCGAACTCGGTGAGCAAGTTGAGGGTACCGAGAAGATCACGCTCGATGGCCGCCCCTTGCCCCTGCAAAGCGCTGCGCGTCCACACCGGCACATTATCTACAACAAGCCCGGCGACGAAGTCACCAGCCGCGAGGACCCGGAGGGGCGCAAGCTCGTATTCGACGCTCTGCCGAAGCTCAAGGGCGCGCGTTGGGTCGCAGTCGGGCGCCTGGATCTGTCAACGACGGGTCTGCTGATATTCACGACGGACGGAGCCTTGGCTAACGGGCTGATGCACCCCTCAGCCGAGATTGTGCGCAAATACGCTGTGCGCGTGCACGGAAATCCCGGCAAGAGAGAGCTCGACAAACTGCTATCCGGAGTCCAGTTATCCGATGGCAGGGCTCACTTCGATACAATCGAAAACGCGGGCGGTGACGGCGCCAATCGCTGGTTCAGCGTTACGCTGAAGGAAGGGCGAAATCGTGAGGTCCGGCGGCTTTGGGAAGCCATCGGCTGCGAGGTCAGTCGTCTGATTCGAACGGGCTACGGGCCAGTGCAGCTGCCGAGGAAGCTCTATCGGGGTCGTTACGAGGCGCTGAGCCCTGCGCAAGTTCGCAGCCTGTACCTGGCGGCGGGCTTGAAGGTGCCAGGCGCTGCGCGGCCATTCAAGAGGTCAAGAAAAACCAATAAAAAACAGTAGTGTATTAGTTTTAATTAAAGTGATTTATAGGTCTATTGTGCTCACTGCGCATCAAAACTCTGGCCAGTGACACCGTTGCTGTCCGGGCCGAGAAGATAGATGTAGGGCGACAGAATGTCTTCCGGACGTTTGAGTTTGTCGCGATCTTCTGCGGGGTAAGCCTCGAGTCGTAGTTTGGTCCGTGTGGGCCCGGGATTAATGCAGTTGGCCCGCAGCCTGCCATGTCGGTGCTCGTCCGCCAGCACCTGGGAGAGACCCTCAGTGGCAAATTTGGAGACCGCGTAAGCCCCCCAGAATGCTTTTCCGGTGCGCCCGACGCCGCTGCTGGTGAAGATGACGGAAGCATCGTCCGATTCGAGTAGCAATGGCAAAAATACCTGCGTCAGGGCAAATGCGGCGGTGACATTGACGTGCATGACGCGTTGCCACATGACCGCGTCGTATTGCTCGATCGAATAGCGCTCGCCGAGGATGCTCGCGTTGTGCACCAATCCATCGAGACGGCCAAATTCCTGTCCGATGCTTTGCGCGAGCGTCGTGTAGGATTCGCTGTTCGCCGATGCCAGGTCCATCACGGCGATGGAGGGCCGCGGTGCGCCTTCGAGCTGCTCTATTTCGTCATAGACTTTTTCGAGTTTGCCGACGGTGCGCCCGTGCAAAATTACCTGGGCCCCCAGGCTGGCCGCATGGAGGGCCAGGGCTCTGCCTATACCGTCGCTGGCCCCGGTGATCAGGATAATTCGCTCGCGCAGCACGTCTTCGGGGTAGGCGTATGACCGCGGGTCAATGGTCAAGGTCTCTTCCTTCGATCATCGTGCGGGGCACGGGTTCGAGCGTTTCCAGCTGTTCGACCTCTTTCTTGGCGTGAACACCCAGCTCGACAAATTTGCGGGCGCCCGGCAAAACACTGCGTTCAAGGGAGCCGACGGCTTTGTTGTAATTTTCGACGCTGCTCGCCAGTTGCCGGCCAACCCGGTTCATGTGAGTGACGAACGTCGCCAATCGCCCATAGAGGTCCTCGGCGAGGATCCTGATTTCCTTGGCATTGTCAGCCAGGGCCAACTGCCGCCAGCCATACGCCACGGCCTTGAGTAATGCCACGAGGCTGGTCGGAGTCGCGAGGATGATCTGCTTGGAGAGTGCGTATTCGATCAGGTCGGGCTCTTCGTTGAGCGCGGCACTCAGAAACTGGTCGCCGGGAATAAACAGGATCACGAACTCGGGGCTTCGGTCGAATTGGTTCCAGTAGGCTTTGGAGGCCAGCATACGAATGTGCCCGCGAACGTTCTTGGCGTGCCGTTCCAGGCCGAGCTTTCTCTGTGCGTCGTCTTTCGCCTCGACCGCCTGCAGATACGCGTCCAACGGCGTTTTGACGTCGACAACGAGCTCGCGTTGGTCCGGCATCTTGACGATCATGTCAGGCCGGATGATCTGGGCATCGCCAACGGTATGGACCTGTTCCAGAAAATCACAGTGCTCGACCATGCCGGCCAGCTCCACCAGGCGGCGCAGCGTGATTTCACCCCAGCGGCCACGCACTTCAGGACGACGCAACGCTTTGACCAGATTCTGCGTCTCCTGGGCGAGTGATTTCTG
>JABDPT010000281.1 GCA_013042605.1 Paracoccaceae bacterium | reverse complement strand
GGCATGCGCTACATGGGCACGCTTTACGGCATCGTCTTCTTTTCGCACCAGCTGGGAAGCTTCATGGGCATCTGGCTGGGCGGGCGGCTATACGACAGCACCGGCGATTACACCGCCGTCTGGTGGATCGGGATCGCCGTGGGGGCGTTCAGCGCGCTCGTTCACCTGCCGATCCGCGAGCGCAAGATGCCGGTCGCCATCGCGGCCTGATCAGCGGGCCTGCCACGCGGCAAGGATGTAGCGGCTTGTCATCAGATCAAGATGCGCACCACCGCCGTTCTTGAAGACGGTGATGTCCTCGGGCGCGCGGGTGAACGTTGCCAGATCATAGAAGTCAGCCACCACATCGTCCCGCGTGATCGCGCCCGTCGCCAGCGGCGTCTTCAACTCGCCGATATGCTCCAGCGTGGTGTCGAAACTGTCGACGAAGACGCAGCCCCGCTGCAGCACCGCATCATCCGCCTCGCGCATGTCCGGGCGATACGCTCCGATCAGGTCGACATGCTGGCCGGGGCGCAGCCAACCGCCCTTCAGGATCGGGTCGGTCGCCATCGTGGCGCAGGCGATGATGTCGGCCTCGGCCACGGCCGGCTCCAGATCGCGCACCGCCTCTGTCCGGTCGAACATCCCCGCGAGAGACATGGCGCTGTCGGGGCTCCGACTCCAGACCATGAACCGCGCGCCGGGCCAGACGGCGGCATAGGCCTCGCGCAGCGACCGGGCCACCGTTCCCGCGCCCACAAGCAGGATCACCTCGCTTTCGGGCCGCGCCAATCGCCGCGCCGCCAAAAGGCTGTCTCCCGCAGTCTTCCACTTCGTCACCAAGCTGAAATCAAGGATCGCCTCGACCCCGCCGTCCACGTCCGAAAACACCGATACCGCCCCGCCGACATTCGGTTTGCCCTGCGCGGCATTGCCCGGAAAGATCGTCGCCGTCTTCACCGCCATCCCCAAACCGTCGATCCAGGCCGCGCGGCTCAACAGCGTATCGGGGTCGCGATAAAGAAACGTGTCCCCGATCTCGGCTTTCGGCAGCGAATGCCCTGCCGCCAAAGCGTCAGTCAGCGCGATCCAGTCCAGATGCTCCTCCGCTTCGGGTGGGACGATCTCAAAGCTCATGCCCGCGCCTCCTCAGCCGTCAAAAGTCCCTCGGTCACCAGCCGCGTCGCCCAGCCAGCGGGCCCGTCGAAGTGATGCGTCTGCCAGCCCCGCGCCTCGGCGGCATGAATGTTATCGATCCGGTCATCCGTGAACAAAAGCGCCCCTGGCGCGACGCCGCAATCCGCCTCGACCATCGCATAGATCTCGACCTCAGGCTTGATCACACCCATATGCCCCGAGATATAGTGCCGGTCGAATTCCCCCAGAAACGGGTATTGCGTGATCGCATAATCAAAGCTGCCGATCCCGAAATTGGTCAGCGCGAAGACCGGCACCCGCTTGCCCCGCAACGCCCGCAACAGCGCGATCGAATGCGCAATCGGCGGCTGGGCCAGTTCGATCCAGTTGTCGTGCCACATCCGAATTTCGGCCCGCCACTCAGGATAGGCCTCGGCGGTCTCATAGATCACCCCGCGAAAATCCCCGCCGCGGTCGACCTCGTCATTCATGCCATGCAGGTCCACTTCGGCGAACATCGCACGGCGGCGGTCTTCGCCGATGACGCGGTCATAATACCGTTCGGGCTGCCATTCGATCAGTACGTTGCCGATGTCGAAAATCACGGCATCCACATTGGGCATGGGGCGGGGTCCTTTCGTCGTTTCAGGGGCCGGCAGCGTTCAATGCCCGGTCCAGCGCATCCAAGAACCGCGACCGGTCGGCCTTGGAAAACGCGCGCCCGCCGCCCTGCCGAAACGGGTCGGCGGCGCGCAGGTCGGTCATCAGGTCGCGGGTGGCCAGAACGTTGCCGATATTACGCGCGGTCAGCGCCTCACCATTCGGTTTCAGTACAAGCGCCCCGGCTTCGACACAGCGCGCGGCCAGCGGAATGTCGGTCGTGATGACCACGTCCCCCGCGTGCGCGCGTTCGGCGATCCACTTGTCGGCCTCGTCAGCCCCCTCATCGACGAACACCATCTCGATCAGCGGGTTCTGCGATGGGCGCAGCCCGCCGTTCGACACGATGCGCACCGGCACGCGGCGGCGCGTGGCGACCTTCTCCACCTCGGCCTTCACCGGGCAGGCATCGCCGTCGACATAGATCACCGCGCCAGTGCCTCGGCATGGAAGGCGACATGATCTTCCATGAAGGACGATATGAAGAAATAGCTGTGGTCATAGCCCGCCTGCATCCGAAACTCTGCCGGTTGCCGCCGCGCCGCAATCGCTTCGGCCAGTGCCTCGGGCTTCAGCAGATCGAGGAAGTTGTCCTCGGTTCCCTGATCGATGAGCATCGGGCCGTTATAGCCCCGGTCGCGCATCAAGAGAGTGGCGTCATGCGGCGCCCAAAGCGCTTCATCCGCGCCGAGATACGCGCCAAGTTGCTTGCGCCCCCAATCGCTTTGCGTCGGGTTCGCAATCGGCGCAAAGGCCGACACCGACCGGAACCGGTCGGGGTGGTGCATGGCCAGCGTCAGCGCGCCATGCCCGCCCATCGAATGACCGGTGATCGTCTGCCGTTCGGGATCGAGCGCGAAATCGGTAAAGAGCAGATCCGGCAAGTCCTTCGTCAGATAGGTCCACATTTTGAAATGCGGCGCCCAGGGCGCCTCTGTCGCGTCCACGTAAAACCCCGCGCCCTGCCCCAGATCATAGGCGTCATCATCCGCCACCCCGTCCCCGCGCGGCGAGGTGTCGGGAAAGACCAGTGCGATCCCGGCCTGCGCGGCCCAAGCCTGCGCCCCGGCCTTGGTCATCGCGTTTTCATGGGTGCAAGTCAGACCCGAAAGATACCAGAGCACCGGTACCGGCCCGGCGCTTGCCTCTTGCGGCAGGAACAGGCCAAAGGTCATCTGCCCGCCTGTTGCGTCCGATGCGTGGCGATACACCCCCTGCACCCCGCCAAAGCACCTGTTTTCCGAAACGGTTTCCATCGACCCCTCCTAAAGCGAGTTCACATAGGCCACGACCGCCGTCACCGTCACCACCGACACCGCCGTCGAGATCAGGATCGCGGCCGACACGCGCTGTGGCGCGACCCCGTAGTGCTGCGCGAGAATAAAGACGTTGCCCGCCACCGGCAAAGCCGCCGCCGTGATCATCACGCCTGCAGCGTAAGGTTCAACAGGGAAGATCAGAAGGGCGGCCACGGCGACAGCGATGGGATGCAGAACAAGCTTCGAGGTCGACAGCCAGATCGCCACGCTCAACCGTTCTGCCGATTTCGACGCCAGCGATGCGCCGATGGCAAAAAGCGCCCCGGGCGTCGCCGCGGCCCCCAGAAGCGACAGGAACTCATTAACCGGTTTCGGAATCGGCCACGACAATGCCGACCAGGCCAGACCCAAGGAAATCGACACGATCATCGGGTTGCGCACCAGCCCAAGACCCACGGTGCGGAAGATGCGAAAACTCATGCGGCCATCGCGGCTTCCGGTAATCAGGATCACGATCAGACTGCCAAAGACGATCAGGTCGACCGCCAGCACCAACAGAACCGGGCCCACCGCCTCTTGCCCCAAAAGCAGGACAAGCATCGGCACACCCAGAAAGCCGACATTCCCGATCACCGCGCATTGCGCTTCGACCGCCGCTTCGTCCACGGGGCGGCTGCGCAAGATCGCCACCAGCGTGGCGAAAAGATAGACCACCATCGTCGCCGACAAATAGGCGCCCACGAATGTCCAATCGAGCACCTCGGCCAGCGACAGGTTCGCCGAAAACCGGAAAAGCATCGCCGAAAGCGCGAAATAGAACACGAACTTGGTCAGATAGACCGTGGCTTCTTCGCTGAAGAACCCGGTCGATCCCGCCCAGTATCCAAGGCCGATCAGGGCAAAAAACGGCAATGTCTGAAGCAGGATATCAAGCATGTCCTGACCGCGTAGCCGGTGGGCCGGGAAAACGCAATCGTGCACGCGCCACCGCCTGCATTCGGCGCTTCGATGACGGTCATTCGATAAAGTGAACTGGTCAGTTCACTTTTCGCTTGCAGCGGCAAGTGGAATCGCGGATACAGTAAATATAAACCGAACAGTTTAGTTTATACCCAACAGATGGAGCCCCGAATGACCAGATTATTGACCATCGCGGCATTTGCGCTTGCCCTGACCAGTGGCATCGCCGTCGCCAACCCCGCCCCCAAGGGTGACGCCTGTGAACTTGTGATCTCCACCATGGACAAGCCCAAGGTCACCGCCAACGACTGCACCCAATTCGAAGCCAGCGCCCGCATTCCCGCCGACACCTGCGGCATCTACTCGACTGAGGAACTGACCCTCATCAAATTCTCTCTGGACCACTGAACCACCAGGGGCAGGGCTTGCCTTTGTGCAGGCCCCGCCACGCATACCTTGAAAAAACTGAACTGTGCAGTTTATATAGGGATGCTGAAATAGGAGGCACAATGAACGTCCAGACCGAACCCGTCAAACAAGGCCGTAAGCACGCGCAGGTGCTTGAAGGCGCGCGAACCGTGTTTCTGCGCGACGGGTTTGAAGGGGCAAGTGTCGATGACATCGCCAAATCGGCGGGCGTGTCCAAGGCCACGCTCTACAGCTATTTCCCCGACAAGCGCATCCTCTTCATGGAGGTCGCCAAGGCCGAATGCCTGCGTCAGGAAGAAATGACCGACATGATGGTCGAAATGAACAGCGACCCGAACGTCGCCCTGCGCCATGCCGCCACGTCGATGATCCGGCTATTCGTATCGAATTTCGGCAAGCATGTGTTCCGCGTCTGCGTCGCGGAATCCGACCGTTTCCCCGAGCTTGGCCGCGAATTCTGGGAATCCGGCCCGGCCCGCGTCCGCGCCCGCATGATCGACTTCTTCAACGACGCCATCAAACGCGGCCAGCTGGAAATCGAAGACTGCGATCTGGCCGCCGACCAATTCGCCGAGCTATGCAAGGCCGACCTCTTCCCGAAGATGGTCTTCGGCATTCAGGAAGAATTCTCGGACGCCGAGGTCGCCCGCGTCGCCAACGGCGCGGTCGATACGTTCATGGCGCGCTACGGGACGAAGCGCGCGGGCTGACCGAACGCCCTATCGTTGCATCACGGCTTTTTCTCAATCGACCATTCGTGGCTGCGGCGCGAAAACGCTTGTCTTCAGCCAAGCCATCAACTGCCGCTCAAGGGCCGGGGTCGCGTCGATTGTCACCGCCCCACCGGTGATTTCGTCCGTCAGCTTCGACAAGCCCATCCAGACGGATGTCATCGCGCGCAGATCGGTCGTCACAAGGATATCGACATCGTATCCGGGGTCTTGCTTGCATAGATCCGTTCCATCCGGAGTCACGACCAACCACCAGTCGCGCATGTTTTCGGACAATTCTGGGTACAAAAACTGAACCGTACAACGCGTTGCAGGTGGCGGATCAGGCTCAAAGTTGCGACGGATATCCCACATCAGAAGCGACGGATCGAGATTGCGCAGGGACAGACGGGACTCAACCCAACGCTGCCCCCAGTTCCCGATCCCCATGATCAGGGGGCGCAACTCTTCGCCCGCCTGGGTAAGGCGATATTCCTGGGTTCCGCGCTCAGAGACCGCCGTCTGGACGACCCCGGCAAGCTCCAACTCCTTGAGGCGCTTGGACAAAAGGCTCGGCGACATCTTCGGCACACCCTTGCGAATGTCATTGAAGCGCGTCGATCCGCAAAGAAGTTCGCGCATGACCAAGGGCGTCCAGCGCGTGCAAAGCACTTCCGACGCCATCGAAACCGGGCAAAACTGCGAGTAGAGATTGGTGATTTCCATTCAGTGACCCTCCGTCGCGAGCATAGCATATCGAGGTCCACTTTCTGAACTATCTCGCACACACGCCACCGCTCATACTCACCAGCACAAATCAAAAAAAGGGAGTGAGACGATGAGCGATCTGAAGGAAGTCGAACGATCCGCCAGCCGTGACCACACAGACGCGATGAATAGCCTTGTCGAGCTAAGCGCCGGTCACGCCGCTCTGCACGATGGCGATGACAGCTTCGTCGCTGACAGTTACGACTATGCCAAGAAGTCCGGGCTTATCGACGCCGGCGTGCCTGCCGAGCTTGGCGGTGGCGGCGCAGACATCCGGACGCTCTGCGGCATCCTCCGCAACCTCGCGCATGGCTGTTCTTCGACGGCCCTCGCGCTCTCCATGCATAGCCACCAGGTCGCCTTCCCCGCCTGGCGATGGCACCACCAGCCCGAAACCCGAAGCAAGACCGAACCGCTCTTGCGGCGGATCGCGGAAGAGAAACTGGTTCTCTTGTCCTCCGGCGGGGGCGACTGGATCGGCGGCTCTGGCAAGGCCGAAAAGGTCGATGGCGGATACCGCGTAACGGCACGCAAGGCCTTTGTTTCCGGGGCACCGGCCGGTGACCTTTTGATGACGAGCGCCGTCACGCCAGAGGATGGCGGAACGGTCATTCACTTTGCCTGTCCCATGGCGGCACCCGAGGTGTCGATCCTCGACACCTGGCATACGCTGGGGATGCGCGGCACGGGAAGCCACGATGTCATGATCGAAGGACTGTTCATACCCGACGACAAGGTGGCGGTTAAACGCCCGCAAGGTCGGTGGAACCCGGTCTTCTACATGCTGGCGCCCCTCGCCTTCCCACTGATCTACTCGGTCTATCTGGGTGTCGCCGAACACGCCCGGGATATCGCGGTTGGCATCGCATCCAAACGCCCCGCCACGGCGCTTCTGCGCGAGCGGGCGGGTCGGATGGACACCGCCCTCGCGGCGGCCCGGATGGCGCACGAATCGATGATTGCCGCCGCCGAAGAGAACGCGCCATCTGCCGAAACCGTCAACAAGGCCATGATCGGACGGCGCCTTGTCGAAAAGAACGCGATACAGACCGTCGAACGCGCGCTGGTTCTTGCAGGCGGCGCGGGCTTTTACCGCAAGGCAGAACTCGAGCGCTTGTTTCGCGATATTCAGGCGGCGCGCTATCATCCGCTTCAAAAAGAGATCCAGGCGGAATTCGCTGGCGCCCTGGCCCTTGGGCACCCAAGCGAAGAGATATTCTGATCCGTGCCGCGCCGGCCCTAAACCGGCGCGGCTCGATCAGCTTGACACGGGCGGATCGCACAGTCCGGGCGGCTCTGCGTCGTGCATCCGCCGGTGTACGGGTTGTGTACGGCTTGTGTACGCGTTGTGCGCCCCGGTTTTACCCCTCAGTCCACCCGTCGGATCATCATCTGATTACCCACTTTCCGGCTTTCGAACCGCTTGAGATCCTGCACCAGGTCGCTCAATTTCCGCTTCCCGTAGGTCCGCGTATCGAAGTCCGGCGTGTCGGCGGTGATGTACTGGCCGATCTGGCCCAGCGCGTACCATTCATCATCCTGCGGGATCTTGTCCATCGCTTTCAGGATCAGCGGTATTGCCTCGGTCACCGGCTGTTTCACGCTGTCTTTCGCGGCACTTCCGCGTTTCGCGGGCTCTGGTTCATCCACGATATTTTCAATCAGAATGAAGCGGTTACAGACATTGCGAAGCGATTCCGGGGCCTTGCCTTCGCCGATCCCGATCACGTCCATGCCCTGTTCGCGCACCCGGTTGGCAAGTGCGGTGAAATCACTGTCCGACGACACAAGCACGAACCCGTCGAACCGCCCCGTGTGCAGAATGTCCATCGCATCGATCACCAGCCCGATATCGCTGGCATTCTTGCCGACCGTATTGGCGGTTTCCTGATGCGCGACAAGCCCCAGATCGCGCACTACCTTCGACCAGTTCGACAACCGCCCCGAGGACCAGTCGCCATAGACGCGTCGCAACGCAGGTTCGCCTAAAGACGTGATTTCCTTGAGAATTGCGCC
Source organism: Paracoccaceae bacterium (assembly GCA_013042605.1). GTDB lineage: Bacteria > Pseudomonadota > Alphaproteobacteria > Rhodobacterales > Rhodobacteraceae > JABDPT01. The sequence continues at coordinate 9,006 of JABDPT010000281.1, read as the reverse complement.
CGCAAACTTGGCGGGAATATTGTCGGCGTCGATCAGAACGGCATAGAGCGGTCGGTCGCGATTGGCCATGAGATTTCCCTTCTGTCGTCAGAGTTCCCGATACATCACAAGCGCATCGACATAGCCAGCCCGCGGATGCAGAAAAGCCCGCGGCAGGCGGCCGATGGTGTCGAACCCCGCACGCTCCCATGTTGCGATGGCGCGGGCGTTGGTGGCCACGACGAAGTTGTACTGCATCGCGCGAAACCCCTGCCGCCGCGCCTCCTCAAGCGAATGCGCCAGCATCGCCCGCGCCACGCCCCGACCCTGCGCAGCCTGTGCCGTGACATATCCGCAATTACAGATATGCGACCCGCCGCCACCGTGATTTTGCTTAAGATAATAGGAGCCCAGCACCTCGCCATCTTCGGCGATAAACACGCTGTTGGTGGGCGCAAGCCAATACGCCAACGCATCCTCGCGCGGGATGTCGGGGTCGATGGTATAGGTATCGCCCGCGCGGAACACAGGCTCGAGGATCGCCCAGATCGCGGCCTCGTCCCCGGCCCGCGCCGGCCGGACCGTCACGGTCATTCGGTCATGTCGGGGCACTCTGCCTCGCCCCGAAAGGCGGCCACAAGCGCCTGCGCCCGTTGCGCGCTGGGCATCGGAATGATCGCCGTGCCGCTATCGATCCGCGCCCGCACGATGGGCCGCGTGACCATGTGCCGGCACACCCACATCGCAAGCGGCTTTCCGATCATTTCCCCTGTCAAATCGGCAAATCGTTGGGTGTCTTCCTCGTCCAACCAGATCACGACCGCATGACCGCCATCGATCGGATAGGCGCGAATATCCTTCAGTTTTTGACCGGGGACATAGAAAGCCGACCCGTAACCTTCAAAGAAAACGCCATCGGGATCGACCGTCTGGTGCATCGGCGGAAGCGACGTGGCGCCCGCCGCGCCCGCCACGGCCGACGACACCAGCGCTGCCGCCAATTGCCGTCTCAATAGTTCACGACCGACCGGATGCTTTCGCCGGCATGCATCAGGTCGAACCCCTTGTTGATATCGTCGAGCGCAAGCTGATGCGTGATCATCGGGTCGATCTCGATCTTGCCTTCCATGTACCAGTCGACGATTTTCGGCACATCCGTCCGCCCGCGTGCGCCGCCAAAGGCGGTCCCGCGCCAACTGCGCCCGGTGACAAGCTGGAAAGGTCGGGTCGAGATTTCGGCGCCCGCAGGTGCCACCCCGATGATGATCGACTCGCCCCATCCCTTGTGCGCGCTTTCCAACGCCGTGCGCATCACATCGACATTGCCGGTGGCATCGAAAGTGTAATCTGCGCCGCCCTTGGTGAGGTTCACAAGGTAGGGCACAAGATCGCCCTCAACCTCGGCCGGGTTGACGAAGTCGGTCATGCCGAAACGCTCGGCCATCGGCTTTTTCCCGGGGTTCAGGTCGACGCCGACGATCTGATCGGCCCCCGCCAGCCGCAGCCCTTGGATCACATTCAGGCCGATCCCGCCCAGACCGAAGACAATAGCGCGGCTGCCAATCTCGACCTTGGCGGTGTTGATCACCGCGCCGATGCCCGTGGTCACGCCACAGCCGATGTAACAGATCTTATCGAAGGGCGCGTCCTCGCGCACCTTGGCCAGCGCAATCTCGGGCAGAACCGTGTGATTGGCGAAGGTCGAGGTGCCCATGTAATGCAGGATCGGATCCCCATCGAGCGTGGAGAACCGCGATGTGCCGTCCGGCATCAACCCCTGCCCCTGCGTCGTTCGGATCGACTGGCAAAGATTGGTCTTGGGATGCAGGCAATATTCGCATTCCCGGCATTCCGGGGTGTAAAGCGGGATAACGTGGTCGCCCTTCTTCAGGCTGGTCACGCCGGGGCCGGTATCGACGACAACACCCGCGCCCTCATGGCCCAGAATGGCGGGGAACAGCCCCTCGGGGTCGGCGCCGGACAGGGTGAATTCATCGGTGTGACAGATGCCGGTCGACTTGATTTCAACCAGAACCTCACCGGCGCGCGGGCCATCGAGGTTTACGTCCATCACTTCAAGCGGTTTGCCCGCTGCAATCGCGACTGCGGCTTTGGTGCGCATTTTCACCCTCCCATCCATCGGTTGTTGTTTCGGGAAACACTGCGCGAAAGGGGCGCGTCTTGCAACGCACCTGTCGGCAGACATCTGGTTTTTGGTGTGATGGGTCTTGGATCGCTATTCGCGGTAAAGCGTATGGCAGGACTTGCAGGTTTTGCTGAGCGCGGCCAAACCGGCCTGAAGGTCTTCAAGCGTCTGCACATCCGACAGGGCGTTGGCGGCCAAGACGCCATCGCGGGTCTTGGCTTCAAAATCGCTCCAATTGACCCAGATGGCAGGCAGCGCCTCGGATTTCGGATCGCTGGCCTGGCTTTCGAAATGGGCCGGGATCTGGCGCGTCTCTTCCGACAGGGTGCGGGCGGCTTCCGCCACGCGCGCGGCATCGAAGGCGGTTTGACCCCGCACCATCTGACCAAGAACCTTTGTGGCTTCGGCTATGCGCGACATGTTTTCCATACGCGCCATGACTTGGGGGTTCTTCACGCCAGTATGGGCCAGCGCGGCGGTGGCCAGAGCAAGCGTTGCCAGAAGGATGGGAAAGGTGCGGTGCCGGATATTCATGACCAAAGTTTAGGGCCTGAAATGCGGAATGCAAATCTGGCGACTCGACTCTGTATCTGCACCACCCTAGATTAGAACAAATCACGAACATTTCTGCTGCCACAGACAATGCCAAACCGTCGTATCCTTTCCCTATGGTTCCCGCGTCTGGGGGCCGAACGGCTTTTGCGGTTCGAGACGGATCTTGTCGAAACGCCCTTTGCCATCGCCGAAGATCGCGGGCCGATGCAGGTGCTGTCGTCGCTGTCGTCGATCGCCCATGCCGCCGGGCTGCGCCGGGATCAGCCGCTGCGCGATGCGCTGGCGATGTGCCCCGACCTGATCACCCGGCTGCGCAATCCACAGGCCGAGACCGCATTTCTGGCGACGCTGCGCCGCTGGGCGGGAAAGTTCAGCCCATGGGTCGCCGAGGAAGCGCCAGATGCACTGATCGTCGATCTGACGGGCTGCGCGCATCTGTTCGGCGGCGAGGCGGCACTCGTGGTGCAGGTGATCGAAGAATGTGAGGCGCTGGGTCTGACGGTGCAGACCGGCATCGCCGACACCGCCGGGGCGGCCTGGGCGTTGGCGCGCTTTGCCGGACAGGCCGTGCCGATGACGCGCAGCGGCGATGCCATCGATCAGGAAGCCTATGCCACCCGGTCGCGCGCCGCCAAGCGGCGGCATTGGGAAAGGGGCGGCCCGGCCCCACCGCAAGGTCTGCCGGACAATCGCAGCACACCCATCGCCCCGCCTGGCCAGACGCGTAGCGCGCTGGCCCCGCTTCCCGTGGCTGCCCTGCGCCTGCCGCCAGAGATGGCGACGGACCTGACGCGGCTTGGCCTGCGCCGCATCGGCGATCTGACCGGTCAGCCCCGCGCCGCCCTTGGCCGCCGGTTCGGGCGGCATCTGGTGCAGCGGCTGGATCAGGCACTGGGCGTGGAGCCCGAGCCGATTTCACCGGCCAAGCCACCGATGCATTTCGCCGTGCGGCTGACCCTGCCCGACCCCATCGGGCTTGAGGCCGATATCGCCGCCGCCCTTGACCGGCTGTTGCCGCGCCTGTCCGAACAGCTTGTTTCCAAGGGGCGCGGCGCGCGGCGTGTGCGCCTTGAATGCCACCGCGCTGATCACACGATGCAAGGGGTCGAGGTGGGGCTTGCCCGCCCCTCGGCCGCGCCCGACCGAATCCGCCCGCTCTTGCTGATGAAGCTGTCCGAGATCGACGCAGGTTTCGGCATCGACCGCGTGCGCATCGAAGCCGTGGTGACCGAGCCGCTGCATGACCGGCAGTTCAAAGGCCATGCCGATGCCGCCGCCGATGCCGTCAACCGGTTGTCGGGCAACACCGCGCTTGAAGATCTGATTGGCCGGATCGGGGCGCGTATCGGGCTTGAGGCGATCACCCGCCTGCATCCCGCCGACAGTCATATTCCCGAAAAGGCGGTCAAGGTCATGGCCGCCGCATGGTCGGAACCGGCCCGCGACTGGCCCACATCGCCGGTGCCGCGCCCGCTTGTGCTCTGGCGGCCCGAACTTGTGACGGCAGAGGATGTGCCCGACCCGCCGCTCACCTTTAGATGGCGGCGGCAGAGCTTTGAAACGCTGGCCGCAACCGGCCCCGAACGCATCGCGCCGGAATGGTGGCTGGACGAACCGGATTGGCGCACCGGGGTGCGCGATTACTGGCGGATCACGACGACAGGGGGCGTGCGGCTTTGGCTTTATTACGCCCATGGCGCGGCGATGTCGGCAGGCTGGTTCTGTCAGGGGGCGTTCGAATAGGCCGGGTCACCTTTCCAGAAACGCCAGCACCCCGGCCTCGACCGCAGGCCAGTCAGTGAACTCCTTGTCCTCGTGCACTTCGTCATACTCGTTCAGGTTCAACGCGACAAAGCGGACAACCTGCGCCTCGTAGTCCTTGTATTTCTTGAACTGAAGCGCGCCGGCGACCAGCTGATCGGCCGTCGGCGTAAAGCCCGTCCGCTCTGAAAGTTCCGCGACATAGCTTTGCGCCTCTTCCTGACCCTGCGGGAAGGCGGCACAAAGGCTGAGAGACAGCAGCAGCGTTTTCTTGCGGTGCAGCGCGTCCCTGTTCACCGTCAGAAATTTCTCGAACTCCACCGGATGGCGGCGGCGATGCACCGACGCGACGATGATCAGACAGTCGGCCCAATCAAGCGGCGCTTCGGCCCTTTTGACATTCACATCCACCGCCTTCGTCGTATGCCCGGCCCGGCGTACGGCCTTCTGGAGGAAGCGGGTCACCTTCAGGGCCTGCCCTTCGATCGACGCGTATAGGATGAGAACTTTCATTATCGGGCCCTTGACCTGCTGCACCACGATACGGGGTGACCCGCAATGGCAAACGTGCTGGCGTCATATCACGCCTGTCGTGGTCTAACGCGTTCTTTCCGGGCGATTCCTTGAGATAAGTCATGTCTGTCGGCCGGGCTTATCCGGCGTTGGGACCCTCGCGAGCGCAGATCAGTTCGTAAATGCTGTCTGTTTTCGCCCCACCAGTCAGGCGGAATTTCCGGAATTGTTTCGTCTGATCCGATGTTTCTTGGGGCACGACAATGTGTTTCGTTTTCCGGCGTAGTCGGGCGCGGCAACCGGCAATGAACCAAAACGACCCCGAAATTTTTAATCTATTCATAAGCTTGAGTACGGATCACCGCGCCGTAGAGAGTGCTCGAAACCGCGCTTTGCCCCAGCAAATCCCCAAACAAATGCTTGCGCTGTCACAATTAGCCTTTCTTAAGTCCCATAAGACGGGTTAATGTATATGTGTAAGTAACGAGTTGCCGTGTTTGTTTGGTGATGAGTTCGGTCAGTAAGACCATGTGTGTGTGCGAAGTGTGGTAACGGTTAACAAGTTCGGGCAGTACCCCGAGTAACGAGTGACAGAGAGAGTGTGTTTCTCTCATGTGTGTTTTCCACCGGGGGGCAAGCGGTGGAGCTGGAAAAGAACCTGAGGGGCTGCTTTGAGGAGCAGCCCCTTTGTTTTGCCGGCATCGCCTTTCTAAAGCTTACCAACCCCTTTCATCACCAAATCAGTCACAAGGTCCGCATAATCCTCGCGCGACAGACCGCGCCCCGGCCGGTGCCACATGTAGAACCAGTTGAGCATGCCGAAAACGCTCATCGTCACTGCTCGAAGCCGGTGACCTTCCAGCCGGCCCTCGGACGCGATGCGCACGGCATCGCTCATCGTGTCGACCAGTTTGCGTTGATGGCCAATCAATGGGGCCTGCTTGTCTGCGGGCAACGTGGCAAGCGCATCGATCTGAAGCTTGTGCTCGTCGTCGGCATCCCGGTACCCGACAAGGATCGTCCGCACGAGGCCACGCAACCCGTATTGCGCCCCCGCCTCTTCGACCGCGTCCGCCAGAACCGACAAATGCGCATCGAGAATATCGAAAAGCAGGTCTTCCTTGCTGTCCCAGTAATGATAGATCAGCGCCTTCGACACCCCCGCCGCCTTGGCCGCCCCGGCCATGGACGCCCGGTCGAACCCGGTTTTCGCAAAATACACCGCCGCCGCCTTGCGGATGGCGGCCCGCTTTTCTTCGTGATCCCGGGCAACCCCGCGCGGCATGGCGTTATCCTTTCGGGCGGGTATCGACGATGCGCACCGCCTTGCCCTGACTGCGCGCGACCTGTCCGGGGTCATTCACATCGACTGCCACGCTCACCCCGACGCGTTTCTTGATGCGCTCGCGCAGGGTCGCGCCGGCATGCACGCGCATCTCGTGATCGGAAACGCCCGGCAAGGCTTCGACCAGAACACGCATCGCATCCATCCGCCCTTCGCGCGACAGCTCGATCTGGAAATGCGGGGCAAGTTCCGGCACCTCCATCAACTGTTCCTCGATCTGGGTTGGGAACAGGTTCACGCCGCGCAGGATGATCATATCGTCGGTACGCCCGGTGATCTTTTCCATCCGCCGCATGCTGCGCGCCGTGCCGGGCAACAGTCGCGTCAGGTCGCGCGTGCGATACCGGATGATCGGCATCGCTTCCTTGGTCAGCGCGGTAAAGACAAGCTCTCCCTTTTCGCCCTCTGCCACGGGTTGGCCAGTATTGGGATCGACCACTTCCGGATAGAAATGATCTTCCCAGATGTGCAGCCCATCCTTGGTTTCCACGCATTCATTGGCAACGCCGGGCCCGATGATCTCGGACAGCCCATAGATATCGACGGCGTGCATATCGAAGGCCTCTTCAATCTCGCGCCGCATCGCGTTGGTCCAGGGCTCGGCCCCGAAAATCCCGACGTTCAGCGGGCTTTCGCGGGGGTCACGACCCTGATCTCTGTATTCGTCCAGAATAGACAGCGCATAGGACGGCGTGACCATGATGGTCGAGGCCCCGAAATCCTCGATAAGCTGAACCTGCCGGGGCGTCATGCCGCCCGACACAGGCACCACCGTGCAGCCCAGCTTTTCCGCGCCATAATGCGCACCAAGCCCGCCGGTGAAGAGCCCGTAACCATAGGCGACGTGCACCACGTCTCCGGGCCGCGTTCCGCTTGCGCGCATCGACCTTGCGACAACGCTTGCCCATGTGTCGATATCGCCCTGCGTATAGCCGACGACCGTCGGGCGGCCCGTGGTCCCCGACGACGCGTGCAGCCGCGCCACCTGTTCGCGCGGCACGGCAAACATACCGAAGGGGTAATTCTCGCGCAGATCCTCCTTCACCGTAAACGGAAACTTCGCAAGATCTTCGAGGGTCTTCAGGTCATCGGGATGCACGCCGGCGGCATCGAAAGACTGCCGGTAAAACGCCACGTTGGCATAGGCGTGACGCAACGTTTTCCCGAGCCGCTCGAGTTGCAGCGCCGATATCTCATCGCGCGACGCGATTTCGATGGGGTCGAGGTCTTGCTTGCGGGGGGTGAGGTCTTTCATCGTCACACCTTCTCCATCAAAAGCGATATGCCCTGTCCGACACCAACGCACATCGTGCAAAGCGCGCGTTTGTGCCCGCCGCGCGACATCTCAATCGCGGCGGTCAGCGCAAGCCGCGCGCCCGACATGCCAAGCGGATGACCCAGCGCAATCGCGCCGCCATTGGGGTTCACGTGACCCGCGTCATCGGGCAGCCCAAGCCGCCGCGTCACGGCAAGCGCCTGCGCCGCGAACGCCTCGTTCAGTTCGATCAGGTCGATGTCGCCGATACCCAGCGCATGCCGCGACAGCAGCAATTCTGTGGCCGGCGCCGGGCCGATGCCCATGATGCGCGGTGGCACGCCCGCCGTGGCCATTCCGGTGATCCGCGCCAAAGGTGTCAGCCCATGTTGCGCCACCGCGGCCTCGCTCGCGACAATCAAGGCAGCCGCCCCATCATTGACGCCAGACGCATTGCCGGCGGTCAAGGTTCCACCGTCGCGAAACGGCGTGCGCAGTTTGGCCAGCGCTTCGGCTGTGGTCGCGCGCGGGTGCTCGTCTTGCAAGACAGCCCGCGTCTCACCCCGGCCCGCAGGCACGTCGATGCTCACGATCTCTTCGGCAAACCGCCCGTTCGATTGCGCCGCCAGGGCGCGTTCCTGGCTGCGCAGGGCAAAGGCATCCTGATCGGCGCGCGAAATTCCGAACTCTTCGGCCACGTTCTCGGCGGTCTCGGGCATGCTGTCGGTGCCGTACTGGTCCGCCAGCGCCTTGTTCACGAAACGCCAGCCGATTGTCGTGTCATGGATCTCGGCCTTCCGCGAAAAGGCAGCGTCGGCCTTTGGCATCACAAGAGGTGCGCGCGACATGGATTCGACGCCCCCCGCGATCACCAGATCCGCCTCGCCCAGTCGCACCGCGCGCGCCGCCTGCCCCACCGCATCAAGCCCCGACCCGCACAGCCGATTCAGCGTAAGGCCCGGAACCGTGTCGGACAGGCCCGACAAGAGCACCGCCATTCGCGCGACGTTGCGGTTATCCTCGCCCGCCTGGTTGGCGCAGCCGATGATCACCTCGTCCGGTGCGTCCGCGGGCAGCCCCTCACGCGCGATCAAGGCAGCAACGGTCCGCGCCAGAAGATCATCGGGCCGCACATGCGCCAGCGCGCCTCCATAGCGCCCGATCGGGCTGCGGAGCCCGCCGCAAAGATACGCCTCGCTCATGTGTCTTCCTCGAAATGCACGCCCGAAACCTCACGGCTCGCCCCGCGAAACTCGGCAATCCGGCGGCCGTCCTCGGTGGTAACCGCCACGTCATAGATCCCGCTGCGCCCCTGGCGCGTCACCTCTTGCGCCGTCGCGATCAGCCGGTCGCCGGACTGGCCGGGCGCGAGGTAGGTTATGCTGTTGTGCTGCGCGACGCAGACGCGATTGTAACTGTTGCAGGCAAAGGCAAAGGCGCTGTCGGCAAGCG
>JABDPT010000059.1 GCA_013042605.1 Paracoccaceae bacterium | reverse complement strand
TGCCGAGTTCAAACACACATTCGGACCGAAAACTGCGAATATCACAGCTTAGCCAACGAATGACGGGAGTCGAAGTTGCTTCGGCGCCCGAACGAACAAGCGAATGACTGCTTCGTCCGCACAGCGGACTTTGGCGGCACCTCGTCTGCTACTGCTGTATAAAAGGCGCGGAACGAGATCAAAGCCGTCGCTTGCCACAAAGCGCCAACGGCTTACTAGCCAGTTTCGCTTACCCAAGCGACTTCTTTGGTGAGAAGGTTGCAGCAACGTAACGTGGGAATAAATGTGGGAACGAACTCCAAGCCCTTACAATAGTATTAATCATATCAGAGGCATATATAAGTTGGGTGGCGGAGACGAAGGGATTCGAACCCTCGAGACGGTTTCCCGCCTACTCCCTTAGCAGGGGAGCGCCTTCGACCACTCGGCCACGTCTCCGCTGACCCGTTTATTGGGTCGCGCGGTTCGTCACAAGACAAAATCATTGGCAAAACGCGCCGTTTTGCCCGGGGCTCGGCGGTAATTGCGCGTGGCAGGCGCGGTTTCCTTTGGCAAGCCCACGTGCGACCGCTAGACTGACGGCCAATGTAAGGCCGACCTTCAAGGATGTTGCCATGACGCCGATCGCCCAAGCTGCTGCCATCGCCATCCTCACACTGGGGACCGGGGCCGCGACCGTGTCGGTCATGACGCCGGACATCCCCGACATGCCGGTGCCCGATGCCGCCTGGTCGGTGGGAAGCGCGCTAGACGGGCGCGCCTTCGCGATCACGGCCACGCTCGAACCCAGCGGGGAAGAAGACAGCGACATCCTGCGCTTTGAAAACGGGGCGTTCCTGTCAGAAGGCTGCCAGGAATACTGCGATTTCGGATGGTCCGACTACCGCACGTGGACCAAGGGCGACACCGTCCATTTCACCGCCACCGCGACATGCCCCACCGCGCCGCACAAGACGGTCTGGCACGGGACGGTCACCGGTGACGAGATCACGGTCGAGATGAGCTGGACGACCCGCCGCTGGTACTGGACCCACCAGATCATGGGCGCGGGTTCCGGCACGGCTTTGCCAGCGACGGACGGCGCCGTCGCCGGGTGAGAACCCGGGGCGCCGCGCCGGCACCGCTCACGCCAGCGGCAATCGCCCTGCGCGCGGTGATCCTGGTGATCATCGTCGTGGTGGCGACCTGGGCCGCGCATCTCTTGCGTGACGCCCTCGATCTGACCATTCGGCCCACCAATGAAGAACAGGTCCACCGAACCCTGATGCTGGGCATGGTGGCCTATGTTGGCCTGCTGTCCATCCCCTTCGTGCCCGGGGCCGAGATCGGGATTGCCATGCTCACGGCCTTTGGGGGCGCCATCGCACCGCTGGTCTATGTGGCGACGGTGATCGCGATGATGCTCACCTATACGATTGGCCGGTTCCTGCCCGGCACGACGCTTGCCCGGTTCTTGTCGTTCTTGCGACTGCGCAAGGCGGCCGAGCTTGTCGCGCGTGCCGCCCCGCTTTCGTCGGACGACCGGCTGGCGCTTCTGCTTGAGGGCGCCCCGCCCCGCACGGTCGGACTTGCGCTGCGGCAACGCTATCTGGCCCTTGCGCTGATCGTGAATGTGCCGGGCAATGCGGTGATCGGCGGCGGGGGCGGCATCATGCTGATGGCCGGGATGAGCGGGATCTTCGCGCCGCTTCAGACGCTTTTGACCATCTCGATCGCCGTTTCGCCCGTACCGATCATGGTGATTCTGTTCGGGGCCTGACCCGCCTTCAGGTATTGAACAGAAAGTGAAGCACGTCCCCGTCCTTCACCACATACCCTTTGCCTTCTGCGCGCATCTTGCCCGCGTCCTTGGCTCCCTGTTCGCCGCCCAGCGCGACATAGTCGTCATAGGCAATGGTTTCGGCGCGGATGAAGCCGCGTTCGAAATCGCCATGGATGACACCGGCGGCCTGCGGCGCCTTCGTGCCTTCGCGGATCGTCCAGGCGCGCGCTTCCTTGGGGCCGGCGGTGAAATACGTCTGCAGGTGCAAGAGCGCATGCCCCGCCTTGATCATCCGCTCAAGCCCCGCCTCTTTCAGGCCCAGCTCCTCAAGGAACATCTCGGCTTCGTCCGGTTCCAGCTGGCTGATCTCTTCCTCGATCTTGGCCGAGATCACGACGGACGCCGCGCCCTGCTCTTCCGCCATCTTCGCCACGGCGTCGGAATGGGCATTGCCGGTCGCCGCCTCGCTCTCATCGACATTGCAGACGTAAAGCACGGGTTTCGTGGTCAGAAGCTGAAGGTTGGCCCAGGCGCGCCGGTCTTCGTCCTCGACCTCGACCACGCGGGCGGGGCGGCCGTCTTCCAGAACCGCCTGCGCGGCCTTCAAAAGCCGCTCTTGCTGCACCGCCTCCTTGTCACCGCCGCGCACCTTGCGCACGAGGCCCTGAAGCCGCTTCTCGATGCTCTCCAGGTCGGCGAGCATCAGCTCGGTCTCGATGGTTTCGGCATCGGCCACCGGGTCAACGCGCCCTTCGACATGGGTCACGTCGCCATCCTCGAAACAGCGCAGCACATGGGCGATGGCATCGACCTCGCGGATATTGGCCAGAAACTGGTTGCCCAGCCCCTCGCCCTTGGACGCCCCTTTCACCAGCCCCGCGATGTCGACAAAGGTCATCCGTGTCGGGATGACCTGCTTCGATCCGGCGATCTTGGCCAGCGTGTCAAGCCGGTCATCGGGCACCGCAACTTCGCCCACATTGGGTTCGATCGTGCAAAACGGAAAATTCGCCGCCTGCGCAGCCGCCGTGCGCGTCAGCGCGTTGAACAAGGTCGATTTGCCGACATTCGGCAGCCCGACAATGCCTGTCTTGAAACCCATCTTCGCGCCCCTCTGGCCTGTTGCGCTGGCTACTTAGGCGCGCGGGCGCACAGGCGCAAGCACCCGGTCAATACCGCGATGCCCGCCGCTCGCGCCGATCTTCGCGGGCGTGGAAAATAAGCGCCCAGGCCAGAAGGATGAACATCGGGTGCGTCAAGCCGCCCGAAAAGATCAGGGCGGGGATCCAGATGAGAAAGACAAGAATGCCAAGGATGGGCCGCCCGGTCAGCATGATCGAAAGCGGCGGAAGCAGGATGGCGAGGATGTAATTCATGGAAAACAAGATAGGAAGTGCGAGGCGGGGCTGCAATCCGTGCCCCACCAACCTCTTGGTCCCCCGCCCCGGACTTGATCCGGGGCCCTGTGCCACATTTCCCGCCAGAGGTCCCGGCTCAAGCCGGGGACGCAAACACCCTCCACGCCCCGGATCCGATCCGGGGCCTCACGCCGCATTTCCCTCCGGAGGTCCCGGGTCAAGCCCGGGACGCGAACACCCTCCACGCCCCGGGCTTGACCCGGGGCC
>JABDPT010000279.1 GCA_013042605.1 Paracoccaceae bacterium | reverse complement strand
CGCATGGGCCAGCGACCATCCGCGTCCCGGCGCTTGCAGCGCGATCAGCAGAACGCCCAGTTCGTCGGCCGCGCCGCGCAGGGCGCGCGACGACATCGTCCCGCGCGCGTTCCCACCATAACCGTGGGCGAACATCAGGGCGCGGGGGGCGTCCACAACCGTTTCAGGGACATAGACACGGTATGAGCGCCCGTCCTCCAGAAGACAGGGGGTGCTGCCGCCACAGGCAAGGGACGGGGTGGTGGTTAGCGCCAGAGCGCTGGCAACGAGAAAGCATCGGGCGATATGGCGCATCTGCGGGCCTCTGTCGACTTCGCTGAAGTTTTACCCGCCCTACGGTGTCAGGGAAGCTGTGATCGGCGAGCAGGGCGCACAATGCCGTGATTTGCGACCACCGGCAAAAAAGGCGCGACACGCCCGTCTTGGCGCGTTAGGTGGGCTTAACTGCACCAGGAACACCCGACCGATCAATGCCCTTGCCAGACCACGCCTTCCGCCACCATCCCGAATTGAAGTCCCGAATCGAGGACCCCGAAACCTCGTTCTTCCGCGATTTCGATCTTGAGGAAGTGGACAAGGTCATGCTCGCCAATGGTTTCGACCTCGACTACCGCCACCCCGACGCCGTTCGCGAAGCACTTCGCCGCGATATGCTGGCCGAACGCCCGGCGGGGGATCTGTGGGTCTTTGCCTATGGGTCGCTGATGTGGAACCCCGCATTGATTTTCGAAGAGGTGCGGCGCGCGCATACCCCGGATTACCAGCGCAGCTTTTGCATCTGGGATGATGGCGGGCGCGGCTCAAAGGAAACACCGGGATTGATGGGTGCGCTGGATGTCGGCACAGGCTGCACGGGGTTCGCGTTTCGCATTGCCGAGGACCGGATTGACGACGAGACCTATCGTCTCTGCAAGCGTGAACTGATCATGGATGCTTATCTTGCACGCTTCATCCCGCTTGAGACAGCACAGGGAAGGATCACGGCGTTGACGTTTGTGGCCAATCACGACTGCGACGTGATCGTGAGCGACTTATCCTTGGACGAACAGGCGCGGATGATCGCGCAAGCCAGCGGATTTCTGGGAACTTCACGGGAATATCTGGAAAGCATGGCGGGGCATCTTTCCGAGTTCGGCATATCTGACCCCTATGTTGAAGATCTTCTGGCCCGGATGCGCCGGGTGCCCCGCGCGGCAGAATAGCGTCAGGCCGCCGCGTCACACACTTCCGGGTTCACGCCCGCCAGAAGTTCCTCGACAAGGAACGAGATCAGCTGCTGGCGATTGCCAAGGCCGGTCTTGCGGTAAATTGCGTTCATCTGGCTTTTCACGGTCGAGGCCGAGGTGCTGCGCAATTCGGCGATTTCGGCGTTGGAAAAGCCCTTCATGGCGTAAATCGCAACGGCCTGTTCCGAAGGTGACAGCCGCCAGTTCTTGAAGAGCTTGAGAAGGTGGTCTTCATAATTGCCCGAGGCCACATCAATCTGACGATTGAGATCCGCCATCCGGGCCATGCCACGCTTTGCCAGAAGCGCGCTTGCGCCAAGCCCGACAATCAATCCGACACTGGCCAGAAGCTGGATATATTCCTGATAAGCATAAGGAAGGGGAGTGGTGCGGAGGCCAAGGATTTCCGACCAAAGCTCGCCGATAAAGAAAAACGCGCCCAGAGCCTGTAGCCCCAGCGCGCTACAAAGCACAACAAGACGGGTACGGTCTTTACGTTTCTTGGCCTGTTCCGGAGTCGGGGCGATCCCCTGCGGTTGGCTCGTGCGCTCGGCACGAGCCGGAGCGATATCTACGACATCACTTCTTGCCATTCCCGCCGCCGTTTCCACCGCCGCCGCCGTTGCCGCCGCCGTTCCCGTTACCGTTACCGTTGCCGTTGTTGCCGTTGCCGTTGCCACCGCCGCGCTGATTGTTCCCGTTACGGCCATTGGCGCGGACGATCCGGCCATCGGGCAAACGTGCAGCCGCAAAGATCGCATCGCTCTTGATCTCTCCGGTCGACCGGCTGACGATCACTTCGCGTACATTCTTTCCATTCGTTGCCTCGATCCGGATGCGGCCCAGAAGTGTGCGCCCGACTTCGGTGATCTTGTACCCCTCTGCCCGCAATGTGCGCGCAA
>JABDPT010000273.1 GCA_013042605.1 Paracoccaceae bacterium | reverse complement strand
CGCGGCCCATCACTACGAACACGTCCTTCGGCGCGGGCCTGCATTTCTGCGTCGGCGCCCCTCTGGCCCGACTGGAACTTCAGATCGCCCTGCCCGTCCTTTTCCAGCGCTGCCCAAACCTCGCCCTCGCCGAACCGCCCGAATACGCCAACCTCTATCACTTCCATGGGCTCAGCCGCCTGTTGGTCACCCGCTAAAGCGGCAGCATCCGTGTCGACTTGATCTCTTCCATCGAAAGCAGCGCGGTCACGTTATAGATCCGCACCTCGGATATCAGCGCCTGGTAAAACACGTCATAGGCCCGCGCGTTCTTGACCCGCACTTTCAGGATATAGTCGATGTCCCCTGCCAGCCGGTGCGCTTCTTGCACCTCGGGCCGTTCGCGCAGGGCCGACAGAAACGTCTGCTGCCAGTCCGCGTCATGCTCTGACGTGCGGATCAGCACGAAGAAACACGCCTCGAACCCCAATGCCTCTGCATCGAGTTCGACCGTCTGACGCCCCAGCACCCCGCCCTCGCGCATCTTGCGGATGCGATTCCAGACCGGGGTCTTCGACGACCCCACGGCGCGGGCGATATCGTCGAGCGACTGGCTGGCGTCGCGCTGAAGCTCGGCCAAAATCTTCCGATCCGTGTCATCGATCCGAACACTCATTCCATTCTCCCAAGGCAATTGGTTCCGCCGTTCTAATTCGCGCAGTGATTAGAACAAACGTTCTTATTTGGAAAGCTCAATAGCAAATTATCGGGAAAGTATTCTATATTTTACGTGAAAACCGAGGCGAAGAGATGAAGCATTTCCCACATTTCCTGACCCGTAGCCGCAGCGCGCGTTCCGGCACGACGCCATCGGGCCAAGTCGATTTCGTTGGCGCGGGCCCCGGCGACCCCGAGCTTCTGACGCTGAAAGCGCTCAAGGCGCTCGAGACCGCCGACGTGGTGATCCACGACCGGCTTGTGAGCCCCGAAATCCTTGAACGCGCGCGAAGGGGGGCGCTGATCCTGGATGCGGGCAAAGAAGGGTTCGGCCTGGCGATGGCGCAGGCCGAGATCAACGCGCTGATCGTCCAGCATGCCAGCCGAGGGGCGCATGTCGTCCGGCTCAAATCCGGCGATGCGACCGTCTTCGGGCGACTCGATGAAGAGATCGACGCGGTTACGACCGCGAGCCTCGACTACCGGGTCGTGCCGGGCATCACCTCGGCATCTGCGGCGGTGGCGACAATCGGCCAGAGCCTGACCAAACGCACCCGCAACGCGTCGGTCCGTTTTCTGACCGGGCATGACATGAAGGGTTTTGCCGAACATGATTGGGCCGCGCTGGCCCGCACCGGAGAGGTTGCGGCGATCTATATGGGCAAGCGCTCTGCCCGGTTCATTCAAGGCAGGCTGCTCATGCACGGCGCCAATCCTGCGACGCCCGTGACGATCATCGAAAACGCCTCGCGCCCCGATCAGCGCGTGATTGCAACCACGCTGGCGCGGCTCGAACCCGACTTGACCGACGCGGGCCTTACCGGCCCAGCCCTCACGCTCTACGGCCTTGCCCCCCGCTTGGCCGAAGCCGTGGACCTCCCCCTCCCGCTCAAGGAGCTTGCGCAATGACCCGCCGTTTCACGCCGAAAGTCGTTACCGCCAATGATCTCGCCGAAGGCGACGTCGTCTGGCTGACCGCCGACGACCGCTGGACCCGTCATATCGAAGAAGCCGAGCTGATCGAGGATGCAGGTCTTGCCGAGTTGCGGCTCTTGCACGCCGACAGCCAGGCGCATGTGGTCGTGGGCGCCTATCTGGCCGACGCGACATCCGGGCCGGACGGCCCCGCCCCGCTGCACTTCCGCGAGGCTTTCCGCACCCGCGGCCCGTCGAATTACGCCCACGGCAAACAGGAAACGGCCTGAGAAAAAGCCTTCGAAGGCTTTTGACAAATTCCGTCGACGGAATTTGCGCCCGAACCAAGGATTGATTGATGTACCGCTATTCCGATTTCGACGCCGCCTTTGTCCGCAACCGCGTGGACCAGTTCCGCGCGCAGGTCGAACGCCGTCTTGACGGGTCGCTGACTGAGGACGAGTTCAAGCCGCTGCGCCTGATGAACGGGCTCTATCTGCAACTTCACGCCTATATGCTTCGCGTGGCGATCCCGTATGGCACGCTGAATTCAGCCCAGATGCGGCAACTGGCCATGATCGCCGAGCGTTGGGACAAGGGCTATGGCCATTTCACGACGCGCCAGAATATCCAGTATAACTGGCCCAAACTGCGCGATGTGCCCGATATGCTCGATGCGCTGGCCGATGTGGGCATGCACGCAATCCAGACCAGCGGCAACACGATCCGCAACGTGACGGCCGACCAATTCGCAGGGGCCGCCGCCGACGAAATCGCCGACCCCCGCCCGGTGGCCGAGCTTTTGCGCCAGTGGTCGACCGACCACCCGGAGTTTCAGTTCCTGCCCCGCAAGTTCAAGATCGCCATCACTGGCTCCCCCAACGACCGCGCCGTGACCCGCGCCCACGACATCGGGCTGCGCATGGTCGAACGCGACGGGGAACCGGGCTTTGAGGTGATCGTGGGCGGCGGTCTGGGCCGCACGCCGATGATCGGCAAGATCATTCGTGAGTTCCTGCCGCGCGAGGATCTGCTGCCATATATCGAGGCGATCGTCAGCGTCTACAACAGGCTGGGCCGGCGCGATAACAAGTACAAGGCACGTATCAAGATCACCGTGCATGAGCATGGGATCGAAGAGATTTCGCAGCGCGTGGAAGAGCGGTTCGCCGTCCTGCGCCCACAGTTTTCCGGCGTGGACCAAGAACTGCTGGCCATGATCGAGGCGCAGTTCGCCCCACCGATCTGGAAAACCAAGGCGGAGCCCGAGACCCCGGCCCTTACTGCCGGTTACCGCTCGTGGATCGACACCAACATCACCGCGCACAAGCGCGCCGATCACGCCATCGTCTCGGTCTCGCTCAAGGCGCATGGCGCCACACCCGGCGATGCCAGCGCCGCTCAGATGCGCGTGCTGGCCGATCTGGCACAACACTATGGCTATGACGAATTGCGCATCAGCCACGAACAGAACGTCATCCTGCCCCATGTGCACCGCGCCGATCTTCCCGCCGTTTACGCCGCCTTGCGCGCCGCCGGGCTCGCCACCGCCAATATCGGACTGGCCAGCGACATCATCGCCTGCCCCGGCATGGATTACTGCGCGCTGGCGACTGCCCGCTCGATCCCCGTCGCGCAAGAGATCGCCACGCGGTTCGACGCGCTCAAGCTCGAACATGAGATCGGGCCTCTCAAGATCAAGATCTCGGGCTGCATCAATGCCTGCGGGCACCACCATGTCGGCCATATCGGTATTCTGGGCCTCGACCGCGCGGGCGTGGAAAATTACCAGATCACGCTGGGCGGCGACGGGACGGAAACCGCCACGATCGGCGAACGCGCGGGCCCCGGTTTTGCCGCCGATGAGATCGTGCCCGCCGTCGAACGGCTGGTGACTGCCTATCTCGATCTGCGCGCCAGCGACTATGAGACCTTCCTGCAAACCTATCGTCGGCTGGGCCTTGCCCCGTTCAAAGCCGCCCTTTACCCGGAGGCTGTGTCCCATGCCGCTTGAAGCCCCGCTTGCCCCCGCCGCCGAACGCGCGGCCGACCTGAACGCACGCTACCGCCACCATTCGGCCAATGCGGTTCTCGAACACAGCCTGAGCGACGCGCAGGTGGGCCGTATCGCGCTTGTGTCGTCCTTCGGCGCGGAATCGGTGGCGCTTCTGCACATGGTGTCGGTCCACGACCGGTCGGTTCCGGTGGTGTTCCTCGACACGCAGATGCTCTTTGCCGAAACGCTGGACTATCAGCGCGACCTGGCCGAACGTCTCGGCCTTTCGGACGTGCGGGTCATTCAACCGGACCGCATCGAGCTGTTCCTGCGCGACCCGGAAGGCGAGCTGCACCTCAGCGATCCCGATGCCTGCTGCACCCTGCGCAAGGTCGAGCCGCTCGATGATGCGTTGGGGCCCTTCGACGCCTGGATCACCGGGCGCAAACGCTTTCAGGGCGGGCAACGCACCGGGATGGAGTTCTTCGAGGCCGATGACTTCGGACGCATCAAGGTGAACCCGCTGGCGCATTGGACGCCGCAGGACGTGCAGGACTATATCCTCAACAACCGCCTGCCCCAGCATCCGCTGGTGGGGCGCGGGTTTCCGTCCATCGGCTGCGCGCCCTGCACCAGCCGTGTTGCGGCGGGCGAAGATCCGCGCGCGGGACGCTGGCGCGGGCGTGCCAAGCTTGAATGCGGCATCCACTTCGTGAACGGGCGCGCGGTGCGACCCGGCACGCAAATCTAATGCGGATTCACCAACAAGAAGACGATGCCATGACCACGACCCCCTCTCACACCATTGTCACCGATGACGGGTTTGCGCCAGAAGACTGGTGCCACGGATTCACAACCCTCGCGGCGCTGGCCGCGAACGAAGCCGCCTCGGCGCTTGCCGTCGACCTCGCCCCGGAAGACGACCCGGCGCGGCTGACCGGGCGTCTCGATGAGATCGACCTGATCCGCGTGGCCTTTCCGGCCTTTTCGGACGGGCGCGGCTTCACCATCGCGCGGCAGTTGCGCGACATGGGCTTTGCCGGCCGGTTGCGCGCGGCGGGGCATATGATTGCCGACCAATATGCCATGGCGCGGCGCGCGGGTTTCGACGAGGTTGAGATCGACGCAACGCTTGCCGCGCGCCAACCCGCCGACCAATGGCGCGCCCGCGCCGAGTGGCGCACGCATGACTATCAGTCGCGCCTGCGCGGTGCGGCCTTTTCCTGACCCATATCAAAGCGTAAGAGAGAGCGCGGCCTTAAGGCTGCGACATGGATATGACCGAGCAAAAACCAGTGACCCAAGCCACGGCCGCAAAAGTAAGCCCCATGCCCGATGCCGAGACGGTAACGCAGGTGCAGCATTACACTGACCGCCTGTTTTCCTTCCGCGTGACGCGCCCGCAATCGCTGCGGTTCCGGTCGGGCGAATTCGTGATGATCGGGCTGATGGGCGACAATGGGCGCCCGCTCCTGCGCGCCTATTCCATCGCCTCGCCATCCTGGGATGACGAGTTGGAGTTCTATTCGATCAAGGTGCAGGACGGCCCGCTGACCTCGCGGCTCCAGCATATCCAGCCCGGCGATCAGATCATCCTCAAGCCCAAGCCCGTGGGCACGCTGGTGCATGATGCGCTCTTGCCGGGCAAGCGGCTTTGGTTTTTCGCCACCGGCACCGGGTTCGCGCCCTTTGCGTCGCTGCTGCGCGACCCCGAAACCTATGAACGCTTCGAAGAGGTGATCGTCACCCATACCTGCCGCGATGTGGCCGAGCTGACCTATGGGCGCGACCTGATCGACGATCTTCTGAAAGACGAGATGATGATCGAGCTTATCGGGGCCGAAAACCTCGCCAAGTTGCGCTATTATCCGACGACGACCCGGGAAGAGAGCCCGAAGATGGGGCGCATCACGACGCTGTTGAAGGATGGCACGCTCTTCCGCGATCTGGGCATCGACGGGATCGGGCCGGAAACCGACCGCGCGATGGTCTGCGGGTCGATGGGTCTGAACCTCGATCTCAAGGAGATCCTCGAAGGCTACGGGCTTGAGGAAGGCGCGAACTCCGACCCCAAGCATTACGTGGTCGAAAAAGCGTTCGTGGGCTGAGATCCGGCGATGGGTCACGCATTACTCGCCGTCGTGGCCCCTAAACCCATGAACACGCAGGCCGCGGCCGAACTGGACCTGAACGTATTGGACGGCGGCACGCATGTCATCGTGCCCCTCTATCACCGCCACCTCGACGCCTGGACCGAAAAGCTGGGCCTCGCCTTCGAACATCATTCACAGATCATCGGCGATACGCCGGTCTTGCAGCATTTCGCGAAAGTGATGGGTTTGACCACCTATTCGCTTGTTCAGACAGAGTATTTCGGCGGCACCGGCACACAGTTCGCGACCGTCTGGGAAAGCGGTGTCCGGACGATGCCGGCGAAGGAAGGCAACGGGGTCATCAATAGCGCGCTGGAACGCATTGGCGTTGTGCCGCGCGACGGGAAAGACGCCTTTGACACGATCGGACTAGGCACCTACCGCGACGGCTCCGTGTATTTTGAGAGCTATTGGGACTGAGCCCCAAGTCGTCGCCAAGTCCTGCGCCATGGATTGAATCGCCTTGAGAGGAAAAAGCCGCGCTGGTGACGCGCGGCTTCTATCGTTTCCGGGGGACTTTCAGCCCTACTGACCAAGCGCCTCGCGCACCCGGCCCAACACGTCCCGCAACAAGTCAGGATTGTCGCGCGCGCCTTCCAGCGCGGCCCCGAGCGTGGTTTTCTCGATGGTGCCGAGATCCGAGTTATCGATTGCGCCCTTGACGGCGTCGAAGTCGAACCCATCGACAGAAAACGCGTCACCGGCCGCGTCCGCGGCCTCTTCGGCCTGCCCCGTCACAGCCTCGACAGCCTCTTGCGCGCCTTCGGTGACGGCGTCAGCGACACCTTCCGCCTGCTCGGTCACGGCATCGACCGCGTCCTGCGCCTGTTCGGTGGCGTTTTCCACAGCCTCTTCCGCCTGTTCGGTTACGCTCTCAACCGCCTCTTCCACGGCGTCGGTGGCCTCTTCGGCCTGTTCGGTTGCCGACTCAACCGCTTCTTCCGCGGCTGCGGGCGCTTCTTCGACCTGTTCGGCCACCGGGGCCGGTTCGTCCGGCGCCTGGAAATAGAAATACGCCGCCACGGCAACGACCGCGATCACCAACAAACCAATAATCGTCTTGCCCACTTTCAGTCTCCTTACCCAGTTTTCAGCTTGCCCAAATCCTGCGGGACCGGGCCGCCGGGTACCATGGGAAAAACCCCTGCGCATTCCCACTGGCAAAACATGGCCACCCTTCGGCCTATTCCCGCTTGAAGTGGGACCGCGCTGCGCCTATTTTGGCCACCCAAACGCGACAGCAACCACAAAAGGAAAACCGCCATCGCTCGCAGACCTCACAACGCCCCGCCACAGCGGGACACCGGCCCCCGCGTCAATGACCGCATCCGGGCCACTGAAATACGGCTCATCGGGGCCGAAGGCGAAAATGTCGGGGTCTTAACTCCCGAACGTGCAATGCAAATGGCCGAAGAGGTGGGTCTTGACCTTGTCGAGATTTCGCCGAACGCCACGCCGCCGGTCTGCAAGATCATGGATTTCGGCAAGTTCAAGTACGAGACCCAGAAGAAAGAGGCCGAGGCCCGCAAAAAGCAGAAGATCATCGAGGTGAAAGAGGTCAAGTTCCGGCCCAACACCGACACGCATGATTACGACGTGAAGATGCGCAACGTGGTCCGCTTCCTCGAAAACGGCGACAAGGTGAAGATCACGCTGCGGTTCCGCGGGCGCGAGATGGCGCACCAGAACCTCGGGCGCGACCTGCTTGAGCGTGTGGCGGCGGATGTAGAAGAGCTTGGCAAGGTCGAAAACATGCCCAAGATGGAAGGCCGCCAGATGGTCATGATGATCGGCCCGGCCAAATGACCGCCATCTGACTTCGCCAATCACGGATGGGCGAAACAGAA
Organism: Paracoccaceae bacterium; assembly: GCA_013042605.1. Lineage (GTDB taxonomy): Bacteria > Pseudomonadota > Alphaproteobacteria > Rhodobacterales > Rhodobacteraceae > JABDPT01. The sequence continues at coordinate 17,981 of JABDPT010000273.1, read as the reverse complement.
CCGTACCGGCATTCGGCGCGCTATCGCCAGTCCGAGGGACAAGACCCGGCGGACAAGCGCCTGCGCTCGCCTGTCTTTGCCTATAACAGCCCCCCACTGATCGCCGCTCTTGCCCCCTATCTGACAGAGCGTACCGGCACGGTACTGGAAATAGGCGCAGGCACCGGCCAACATGCGGCGGCGTTTCAACTGGCCTTTCCCGGACTTGACTGGCGCGCCTCCGACCCCGACCCGATCCACCGCGCCTCGATCGCGGCCTGGGCGGCGGAATACGGCCTGCCCGACCACGCGCCCCTGGATATCGACGCCAGCGGCGATTGGGGGGCCGGGTTCGATGACCTGACGGCGGTGATCTCGCTCAATGTCATCCACATTGCGCCGATGCGCGTGGCCGAGGGCATCATCGCCGGGGCCGGCAAGGCGCTGGCATCCGGCGGGTTCCTGATGTTCTACGGTCCATTCACCGAAGACGGCACCCATATCAGTCCCTCCAACGCCGCCTTCGACGCAGGATTGCGCACCGACAACCCCGACTGGGGCGTGCGCGATCTGGGCGACATCACCGACCTTGCCAAGACCGCCGGGCTGGCCGCGGATCGGGTCGTCCCCCTGCCCTCCAACAACCGGCTCGCGGTGTTTCGCAAGGGCTAGCCGCGCACTGCCCGGGTCTGAAAGCAGTTGTTCTGAGCCGATCGCACATCGACGAAAGCGATCTTCGGATCCTCCATCAATGACGCCGCATAGCTGGCGATTTCTTCGGCAGGTGTCACGCGGCCAGTGCCATAGACGATGCGGTTTTCCGCGCAATAGCCCCGCACAAGATAACTCGGCGAATTCTCCAGAATGGGCGGAACGCCGTCACCCTCCCAAGGCCTGCAATCCTCGGCGCAGAGAAAGATCGGCCCGGTTTCGGCATAGGGCTGCGCCTCGGGAAAGGGCCGCGCGGCCAGGATCAGATAGTTTTGCCCCTCCGGCACGTGCCGCATGCAGGACCGGCACGGCGTACCCTGCCCGGACGACACGTGAACCTCGGCCGCTTGGCCATTGGCATCGGGTCCGCCCGCGCGAACGCGCGCCACAAAGTCAGGGTCGAGGGGAATGAATTTCGGTGCCATATCGATCTCCTTTTCGTCCAGGCTGCGCCGACACTAGACGTGGGTCAGACGGTCTCGCGACCCGCTTCATGCGCAATGCGCGCGATTGCCCCCGGCTGGCCGAAGGGCTATGACACGCAGCAAAGAACACGCGCGAGGATGCCATGAATATCAACGCCAAACTGTCCGCCAAAGACGCCCCCGATCTCGGCCCCTTCTCCTGGGACGATCCGTTCTACCTTGAAGACCAGCTTGGCGAGGACGAGCGTATGCTGCGCGACGCGGCGCGCGCCTTTGCCGAAGCCAAACTCGCCCCCCGCGCCGTCGCCGCCTTCCGCGATGAGACGGTCGCGCCCGAGCTTTTTGCCGAAATGGGCGAAGCCGGCCTTCTGGGCCTGACCGTTCCCGAAGAATATGGCGGGCTTGGCGCGGGCTATGCCACCTATGGCCTTGTCGCGCGCGAGATCGAGCGGGTGGACAGCGGCTATCGCTCGATGATGAGCGTGCAGTCCAGCCTCGTGATGTATCCGATCCACGCCTATGGCTCGGAAGAACAGCGGCAGAAATACCTGCCGGGGCTGGCGGCAGGTACGCTGATCGGCTGTTTCGGCCTGACCGAACCCGATGCGGGGTCTGATCCGGCGGGCATGAAAACCCGGGCTGAAAAGACCGCCACGGGGTATCGCCTGACCGGCGGCAAGATGTGGATTTCGAACAGCCCGATCGCCGATGTCTTCGTCGTCTGGGCCAAGTCCGACGCCCATGACGGGAAAATCCGTGGATTCATCCTTGAAAAGGGAATGCCGGGGCTTTCGACCCCCAAGATCGCGGGCAAGCTGTCGCTGCGCGCCAGCGTCACTGGCGAGATCGTCATGGACGGGGTCGAGGTCGGCGAAGACGCGCTTTTGCCCAATGCCGAAGGCCTCAAAGGCCCCTTCGGGTGTCTCAACCGCGCGCGCTTTGGCATCGCCTGGGGCGTTATGGGCGCGTCCGAGTTCTGTTGGCACGCCGCACGCCAATACGGGCTGGATCGCAAACAGTTCAACCGCCCCATCGCCCAGACCCAGCTTTTCCAGAAAAAGCTCGCCGATATGCAGACCGAGATCACTCTTGGCCTTCAGGCAGCACTCCGCGTGGGCCGTCTGATGGAAGAAGGCCGCGCCGCGCCCGAAATGATCAGCCTGATCAAACGCAACAATTGCGGCAAGGCGCTCGACATCGCGCGCATGGCCCGCGACATGCATGGCGGCAATGGCATTTCAGAAGATTTTCAGGTGATGCGCCACATGATGAACCTTGAAACGGTCAATACCTACGAAGGCACCCATGACGTCCACGCGCTGATCCTCGGGCGGGCGCAAACGGGCCTTCAAGCCTTTTTTTAAGGGTTCAGAAGCCATAACGCGCCGGAATCCGGGGGTTTGGGCATCAAACACCCCGAATTTCCCTATTTGACGCTGAAACAGAAACAATCGCCGGTTTCCCGCATTGCCAGACCCCGGCGTGCACGCCTAAAATGGCGCTGTACTGGGGGTGGGGTGTGTAACGATGTCAGAGTTGGTGACTCTGTCGGATGAGCTGAAAGATGAGGAGTGGCTCTCCGAAATCGAAGTGATCGGCGACGATCGTGGGTATTACGAGCCTGTGGGCAAGGCGCATGACGCCCTGTTTCTCGACGATTCTCTTGAGGTTCTGCTTGTCAGCTTCGACACGGTCGCCTCGGCCCGATCCGGCAGCGCCGAAGGCCTCCCCCATGCCATGGTCGAAGCCAATCGCCACGGCTGGTCGCATCTGTCGATCCTGGCGCATGGCCCAAGCTGGTTCCGCGACCCGAATGTCTATGGCTATTTCGACCGTCTCGTCGATGACGCGTTTTTCGAAGACTTCGACCACGTGGTGTTTTATGGCGCGGGGATGTGCGGCTATGCCGCCGCCGCGTTTTCGGTCGCGGCCCCCGGCGCCACGGTGATCGCCGTCGCCCCGCAGGCGACGCTCGACCCGGCAATCGCCCCTTGGGATGACCGCTTCATCGGCATGCGGCGCACCGATTTTTCAAGTCGCTATGGCTATGCGCCCGACATGATCGACGCGGCCGACCGCGCCTTCATCGTCTATGACCCGACGATGGAACTTGATGCGATGCATGCGTCGCTCTTCCGGGGCCCTCAGGTGCACCATATTCGCTATCGTCACGGCGGCGTGCATCTTGGCGCCGATCTTCAGGCGATGGGCGCGATGCGCCCGATCTTCGAACGCGCCGTCACCGGAACGCTCAAGCCCGTCGATTTCTACCGCGCCCTGCGTCTGCGCCACGATTACCTGCCCTATTTGCGCAACGTCCTGAACCGGGTGCATATCGAAGATCGCAACTGGCTGACGGCACTTTTGTGCCGGTCGGTTCTGACCCGTGCGAACGCACCGCGGTTCCGGCATCATCTGGAACTGAGCGAGCACAAGCTGTCGGCCGCCGGACGCCGCCTGCCGCCGCCGCGCCGCCGTCTTCGCGCGGCCGAGCGCCTGCCGGATATCAACTAAAGCCCGCCCTCACGCTTCAGAAAGTCGACCACGGCTTCGACCCCCTCCCCGTGCCGCAAGGCGGCCATCACGAAGGGCCGTGGCCCCCGCGCCTTTGCCGCATCGGTTTCCAGCAACGCCCGGTCCACGCCCACATGCGGCGCAAGGTCGGTCTTGTTGATGATCAAAAGGTCCGACCGCGTGACCCCCGGCCCCTTCTTGCGCGGAATGTCCTGCCCCGCCGCCGTATCGATGACATAAAGCGTCAGGTCGGCCAGTTCCGGGCTGAACGTGGCGGCAAGGTTGTCGCCCCCGGATTCGATGAAAATCACGTCGAGATCGGGCAAGCTCTCGCGGAACTCGGCCACGGCCGCCAGATTGATCGACGCATCCTCGCGGATCGCCGTGTGCGGGCAGCCGCCGGTTTCAACGCCGCGAATACGCTCCATCGGCAACACCTGCGCACGCATCAGGTATTCGGCATCCTCGCGGGTGTAGATGTCGTTGGTGATGACGGCCACGGAATATTCCTCCGCCATCGCGCGGCAGAGCTGTTCGGTCAGCGTGGTCTTGCCCGCGCCCACCGGACCACCGATACCGACGCGCAAGGGTCCATTGGCGCTTTTCATGTCTTGAAGATCCTGACGTCCATGGTTTCGTGCTGCATCGCCCCAAGGTCGGCGCCGGGGGTAGAGACCCGGATCGCCTCGGGTCGCGTGGTGGCCGCCTCCGCCCCGACCGCCTCGATCAGCGGGTGCAGACGGGCGAGCACGCGCTGCCCCGCGTTCTGGCCCAGCGGCATGAAGCGCACCGCGCAGGACACGAGGTTTGAGGCGAAGGCATGCAGATAGAGCGTTGCGACGCGTTCGGGCGCGAGATGGAGAAGCGAGGCCGCATGCCCCACCGCGACAGGCAACGGCGCCGGATCATGTGAGAAATCATTGAGCGCATTGAACGCTTCGGTGAATGCGGCGCCTTGCGCGCGGGTCTCCTCCCACCGCTCGCGCGAACTGCAAAGCGCGCGGGCAAGATCGGACAGGGCCTCCACCGACACGGACCGTTTTTGCGCGGCGCAAAGCAGCACCGCATCCGACCGCCCGGTGCCCCGATCCAGGATGTTCGACAACCAGATGAAAAGCGCCTCGGCATCGCGCACCGCGCCCGCATCAATCGCCTGCTCCAGCCCGTGCGAATAGGCAAAGCTGCCCACCGGAAAGGCCGGCGACAGCCACTGTGTCAGCGTCAGCAGATCGGCGTCAGTCATGGCTGTGGTCATGCCCGAAGGTACGCCCGTGCCCATAAGCGCCACCCTCTGGCATGAAAGGCGCAGTCAGCGGGCGCAGCGTCGCGCCCAACTGTTCCAGCATCGCCGCAAGCACGTGATCGTCGCGGATCAACAGCCGCTCCGCCTCGATGCGGCAGGGCGTATGCCGGTTCCCGATATGCCACGCCAGCCGCGGCAGGTCGCCGGTCACTTCGATCAGGGCCTCGGGGGCCGCGCGCACTCCGATAAGCGTGCCGTCCTCGAGCACGAGGCAATCGTGATCGCCCAGCGACGTAACCTCTGGCAAATCAACGAGGAAGGTCAGCCCCGCATCGCTGGTCAGCCGCTTGCGCCGTAAAAGCCGCCCTTCGTAATCAAGCGAAATGTGGTCATCGGCATCATGCGCATGCACGATGCGGCTGGCGCGGGGAAGGGTCGCTGTCTGTGTCATCGCGGGCGAGAATGACCCCGCCGCCGGGGGACATCAAGACGATGCGCACGCTCTGCCTATTATTCGGGCGCGCGGCGTCACGCACCAAAAAGATCGCGGAACACAAAGGCCGGTATTTCGGGCCGGGCAAGGCCCATCAGCGCCAGTTCGGCATCGCTTTTGGCATTCAGCCAGCACAAGATCTCGCGCCGTTCCTGTTTGAGGGTGTAGGAGTTGATGCCAAGCCCCATGGACAGGAAATAACTGTCAAGCCGCGCTTGCAGCGGTGGTGTGAAGGCCAGGTTCAGGCCGGGCTGCTCTGTCATTCGGAAACCTCTTGTCCTTATCGGTCGGGTTTCCTCCCTGCGCCGACCCATAGCACAGGCAAGCTTTGAAAGCGTAACGATTTGCGTGAACACCCGAGCGATACCCGGATTTTTGCCGAAAGTGTCGTCACAGCGCCCAGCGCTTCAGCAGATATAGCCCCGCGCCCGGATGAGGAACGCGTCCGTATCCCCCAGCCCACCCTCTTCGAAGACGATGGTGTTCGCGCCATCCTCTTGCGCATCCGCCATCGTCTGATTGCGCGCAAACTCAAGCGCCTGCTCACCGACAACGGGGCCGAAGACACCGGGCGTGGTGGTGTAGATCTTGGTCGGGGTGCAGGCGGTCACCTCGGCATCCGACGCCACCCGCATACCCGGCGCGCCGACAAGCCCGGGCGAGGGTTCGCAGGCGGCAAGAAGACCAAGAGCAATCAGGGCAGTGATGCGTGTCATGGGCGGAATCCTCCAAGGCTCCCGTCCACCCTGACCTGTCGCGCGACGCACGGCAAGGGTGCCGCGCAGGCCCGGCAGATTACTGCGCGCCGATGCCCGAGATATAGCTGCGCGCAAGCGCATCGCGGCTTAGGCCTTGCGACGCCAACTTGGCATCCGACCGGGCGAAAAGCTGCTGATAACGCGGCGACGACGCCAGAGGGGAAAAGAGCGCGCGGGCGCGGGAAAGAATGGACATGGGTGTCTCCAGGGGGAAGGGTCAGGATAGTTGACCCGCATGTGGCGCGTCCCACCGCCGTCTACAAGCGCGATTTCCGCATACCCGGCTTGCAGTTTGCGCAATTCATAGACGATCGAGCAACAAAGCGGCCTGGGCGTCGCTTTCAAGCACATCAATAAGGTTAACGGTCTCGGAAAAGCCCAAAAGCCGCGCGGCAAAGCACAAAAGCACGCGCCGCTCGCCCTCCCCTTCGAACCTAGCGAAGTCCTGCGCGAGATACTGCGCCCCATGCGCAAAGGCCGCCGCATAATCCGGGCCCAGCCACGCCGGGACATCTGGGTTGCCCCCCCCGGCCCCGCACCAGATCGACGAAAGTCAGGTAGCTGTAGAAATCCACGTCGCGCTGCCGCCCTTCATAGACAGCCGCAAGGTGCGGAATGACGGCAAGCGACGCTTCCCCGATATCGCCCTGATGATAAAGCGCCTCCCAGAAGGCCGCCCACCACTCGCCATCCGCGGGTTCCGCGTAAAGCGCGCGCAGCATCGTCGCCGCCCCGGTCGGCCCGTCGCGGTAGCCGCCATGCATGTCCAGCCAGAGAGGATCGTCGAGGGGAAGCATGCCTAGCCAGCCTCAATCCCGATCACGTCGACATCCGGCGATCCGTCGACATTGAGAAGCAGGCTCGTTCCAAGATCCGGCAGGTAGTGCAGGGACAGCGTGGTGTAGTCACCCGACAGCCATGTTTCGCTATCAACCCGGATGGCCCGGTAGGTGCAGTCTCCTACCGGCAAATCGATTGCGGAACCGAAACGGTAACGCTCTTTCTGCCCAATGGGCGGATCGGGCGGCAGGGTCAGTTTGCTCTCGACCTCCCACGCACCCGGCCCGTCTGGCAGCGGAAGGTCATTGGCGTCGACGGGATAAGAGATGGCGTAGCCCAGTTCCGACACCTCGCGCCCGGCAACGATCCGCGTCATCCCGACGTAGTAAAGGCCGCGGGCCAGCGTCCAACGCGTCACGTCTTCGCCCGACGTTTCTTCGATGAGAACCATCCCGGCAGCACCCCGGCGATGAAGCTCGGTTCGGCCATCGGCATAGGTGACGGCGACGCCCTTGCGAAGATCCTCGGCGACCACACATGCCGACGCGCTGGACGCCATGAGGACACTGGCAGCAACGAGAGGCACCAGTCGCATCAGAACATGAAATACCGCTGCGCCATCGGCAATTCGCTGGCCGGTTCGCAGGTCAGCAATTCGCCGTTGGCGCGGACTTCATAGGTCTCGGGGTCCACCTCGACCTCGGGCGTCGCGTCGTTCAGGACCATGTCCTTCTTACCGATCCCGCGGGTGTTCTCGACCGCCGCCACCGATTTCGCGAGGCCCAGCGCATCGGCGACGCCGCCATCCATCGCCGCCATCGACACGAAGGTCACGGCCGAGCGTTCGACGGACCGGCCATAGGCCCCGAACATGGGCCGGGAATAGACCGGCTGCGGTGTCGGGATCGACGCGTTGGGGTCACCCATCTGGGCCATCGCGATGGACCCGCCGATCAGCACCATTTCCGGCTTCACCCCGAAGAAGGCCGGGTTCCAGAGGCAAAGATCGGCACGTTTGCCCACCTCGACCGACCCGATATGCCCGCTGATCCCATGCGCAATCGCCGGATTGATCGTGTATTTGGCAATATACCGACGTACCCGCAGGTTATCGTTATCGCCGGTTTCCTCGGCCAGCCGCCCGCGCTGTTTCTTCATCTTGTCGGCGGTCTGCCACGTGCGGATCAGAACCTCACCCACGCGCCCCATCGCCTGACTGTCGGACGCGATGATCGAAAACGCGCCCATGTCGTGCAGGATATCCTCGGCGGCGATGGTCTCGCGCCGGATGCGGCTTTCGGCAAAGGCCACGTCCTCGGGGATCGACTTGTCGAGGTGATGACAGACCATCAGCATATCAAGATGCTCTTCCAGCGTGTTCACCGTATAGGGCCGCGTCGGGTTGGTAGAGCTTGGGATCACATGATCAAGCCCGCAAACCTTGATTATATCGGGTGCATGCCCGCCGCCCGCGCCCTCGGTGTGGAAGGCATGGATCGTGCGGCCCTTCATGGCGGCCACCGTGTTCTCGACAAAGCCGCTTTCGTTGAGCGTATCGGTATGGATCATCACCTGCACGTCCATCGCGTCGGCCACGCTCAGACAACAGTCGATCGCGCCCGGCGTCGTGCCCCAGTCTTCGTGAAGCTTGAGCGCACAGGCCCCTGCGAGCACCTGTTCCTCAAGTGCTGCCGGCAACGACGCATTGCCCTTGCCCGCGAAGGCCAGGTTCATCGGGAAGGCATCCGCCGCCTGCAACATCCGCCCGATATGCCACGGCCCCGGCGTGCAGGTCGTGGCAAGCGTTCCATGTGCAGGGCCCGTACCGCCGCCCAGCATCGTCGTCAGACCCGAATGCAGCGCATCCTCGATCTGCTGCGGACAGATGAAGTGGATATGGCTGTCGAACCCGCCCGCGGTCAGGATGCGCCCCTCCCCCGCAATCGCCTCGGTCCCCGGGCCGATGACGATATCGACGCCGGGCTGGGTGTCGGGGTTCCCGGCCTTGCCGATCCTGGCGATCTTGCCGTCGCGCAGGCCGACATCGGCCTTGTAGATGCCGGTATGGTCGACGATCAGCGCATTGGTGATGACGGTGTCCATCGCGCCCTCGGCCCGCGTCGCCTGCGACTGTCCCATGCCGTCACGAATGACCTTGCCGCCGCCGAACTTGACCTCTTCGCCATAGGTGGTGAGGTCGCGTTCAACCTCGATGATCAGGTCGGTATCGGCCAGCCGCAGCTTGTCGCCGGTGGTGGGGCCATACATGTCGGCATAGGCCGCGCGGGAGATTTGGGTGGGCATGGGCCGGGGTCCTTCAACTGGTTCTTATCTGAGCGGAGAGCAAAGGGCAGCCCGCGACCGCGGGCGGGGGAGAAGCCCCCGCCCAGGGGGGCGGTCGGGGGCTGCCCGGCCTATCGTCCGGGCGAGTGGCTGCGCCGAAGCGTTACTTCCAAAGTTCCAAGGGAATATCCCCGCCCTCAACTCACTTCGTCCCCGTCGCCTTGCTCGGCGGCAGGTCAGGCGCAAGCGAAACGGTCTTGCGCGCAGGCTTCTTGCGGCGCGGGGATTTGGCGGGCGTGGCAGCGGTCGTTGCCGGTTCCGGGGCGGCTGCGGCCTTTGACGTCGTCTTCGCCGGGGCCTTCGCAGGGGAGGCCTTGGTTTTGGGTGCCGCTTTCTTTGCCTTCGCCTTGGCCGCGGGCTTTTCAGCGGCAGGCTTGGCCTTCACCGCCGGCTTGGGCGCCACGACCTTGGCTTTCACGGCAGGCTCGGCGGCCGTCTTGGCGGGGGCCTTGGTCTTGGCGACGGGTTTTGCCTTCGCGACCACCTTGGCCTTCACAGCGGGCTTCGGCGCGGCCACGATCTCCGCTTTCACCTCGGCAGACTTGGTCTTCACCGGGGCCGGCGCCTCGGCCACCAGTTTCGGCTTAGCAGGGGCCGTCTTGCGCGCGGCGGCCCGGCGCGGCGCCGGTTTCGCGGTCTTCGCCCGCGGACGCGGCGCGGGTGCCGCGACATGAAGCGGTTGCAGGAACGGGTTCATCTGGGCGGCTGCTTCATAAAACGCAACCGACATCTCGAACTGCATCGTCATCACATCCGACCAATACTTGATCGGGTCGGTCAATGCGTCACTCGGGTTCACAAACATTGGAAAAGTGTCCTTTCAGGATCTGGTCAAAGGCCGCCCATGACGGCCTGATTAAAGCCAAAGATGCGCCGGTCCCCGCCGATGGGAACCAGGTTTACATTGCGGGTTTGCCCGGGCTCGAACCGCACCGCGGTGCCGGCGGCGATATCAAGGCGCATGCCCCGGGCCGCGTCGCGGTCGAACATGAGACCGCTATTGGTTTCGGCGAAATGATAATGACTGCCGACCTGCACGGGCCGGTCGCCGGTATTGGCAACCTCAAGCGTCACCGCTTCACGACCGGCGTTAAGCGTGATCTCGCCATCGGCGGGGAAAACTTCTCCCGGGATCATTCGTCATCTCCGTAATCGGGGGTTTTGCGCTTTTGAATGCGGTCGATGATGCGCGGGCCGAACACGCCCAGCGCCGACCCGATCGCCAGCGCCAGCGCCGACCCGTCGCCGAAAATCCAGGCCAGGATGGCCGCCGCCACAAGGCACAGCGAAAAAGTGAACATGCGCAATTCCATCGCGCTCATCGGCGCGTCGGACAACAGCAGGTCTTCGAGACCTTTTTTGACATGAGGTTCGGCATAGGGCGCGCCCAGCCCCGCCAGAATCCCTAGAATCACAGTTGAAAGCATCAGAATTCCTCCTTTCGGTGCGGTCGAACGGCTAAAGCGTGATCCCGAGAGACAGAACGAGCCCCGCCGCCGCCGATAGCGTCGTAATAAACATCCAGTAACAGATTGTCGGCCAATGCCAGTGCCGATCGCGAATGCCGCGCCCGTTGGGCGCTTCGCAAATCTCGTCGGGCAGGCAGAGCACATCGCGCTCCATCTCGGCCAGAAACCTTACCAGACGGTTGATATCGCGCTGGATGAAAAAGAACCGCAAGGCCCCACCCAGATTGAACACCAGCGGGACGAAATAGATCGTCTGAAGCGACACCATCTGAAGCATGAAGGTGGCCGTGACACTGTCGCGATAGACCGCGATCCAGCCAAAGAAGGCGAAGGTCGCGAGGATCGAGTGCCGGATCCAGACCTCGCGTTCTTTCTGAAGCTCCGTCACCCGCTCGGCATAAAGGCCGTATTGCGCCGTGGCAAAGCGGAAGTCCCGGTCCGTCAACCTGTCCTGGCGGGTGATCCGCGATATCTGATCGTCCATACATCACAGCCTATCGGATCGGGTGGTGTACCGTCACCAGTTTCGTGCCATCGGGAAAGGTCGCCTCGACCTGCACGTCATGGATCATCTCGGCGATGCCGTCCATGCATTGCTCGCGGGTGACGACATGGGCCCCGGCCTCCATCAGTTCGGCCACACTGCGCCCATCGCGCGCGCCCTCGACCACGTAATCCGTGATCAGCGCAATCGCCTCGGGGTGGTTCAGTTTCACACCGCGTTCCAACCGCCCCCGCGCCACCATGGCGGCCAGGCTGACCAGAAGTTTGTTTTTCTCGCGGGGGGTCAGGTTCATCGGTCGGGTCCTTCAGACTTGCCAGACGCGCGGCAGCGGACCGCCGCGCAATTGGGTGAGAACATGCGCCACAAGGCGGCGCAAGCCGTGGGCATCGGGCGACATCGCGCGCAGCGTCAGCTTGCCATCCCAGGCAGAGGCCGCGGCGTTGACGGGGCTTCCCTCAAGCGCCGCGCGCACCGGGCCAAGCGCATCCTCGGCACCCGGCGCGATGAAGGCGAGCGTCGTCAGCGCCTGCGCGTCGCCAAGCGTGGCCGGGTTGCGCGCCGCCAGCGCGACGGTATCGATCGCCAGCGGCTCGACAAAGACGGGGCGGCCTTCGCGCCGGACGGTCCGGCGGTCGGTCAGCGACAGGGTATTCACACGTTCGCCCATCGCCGCGCGGCCCAGAACCAGGGTTTCGACCATCAAGAACCGGGCATCCCGATCCAGATCGACCGTTGTTTCGCGCGCCAGCGCCGCACCTTCGAAAGCAATGGTTTCCTGCGGAAGCCAATGCAGTTCCGCGCCCTTCCCGACCGTCAGACAGACGTCGACCTCGGCCACCCCTTCGGCTGCGCGGTACACGCGCTCTGCCGTCTGGGTCGCGGCCACGACCCGGGCGCCATCACCGACATTGACGCCAAAGGACAGCTTGTCGCCGCCCGTCAGCCCGCCAGCGGTATTGAGGAAAACGATCTCGGGCACATCCGCATGCACGCGTGGAAGAAACGCTTTGGCCGAGCCCGATTGCACCAGCCGGTCCAGACGGGTCGCCCCGCCACGTCGCGACATCGCCACGAGGGCCTGGCCGCGCGTGCGTTGCATCTGGGGGCGGGGATCGTCGAACATTGGGTCAGCGTCTTTCGTTGCCGCACCCTACCCAACGGTCCTGCACGTGCAATGCTGCACGCGCAAAGAGGGGCGCGACACCACCGCCTGCGCACGCATCTGCCTAAAACTTGGGCGCATAATTCCCGCTGGAACGGCCAGAGCCGATGCGCTAAGCCCGCGCCCATGACTGATAGGCTCACGATCCGGCGGCCCGATGACTGGCATCTACACCTGCGCGACGGTGACATGCTCAAGGCCGTGCTGCCCGAAACCGCCCGCCACTTCGCCCGCGCGATCATCATGCCGAATCTGGTGCCGCCGGTCGTGACCGGGGCGGATGCGGCCGATTACCGCGACCGGATCATGTGGGCCAAGCCCAAGAACTCAAAGTTCCAGCCTTTGATGACGCTCTACCTGACGGAAGAGACCGAGGTGCGCGACCTGCGCGCGGCCGCCGAGATCCGGCTGATCACCGCCGTCAAACTCTACCCCGCCGGGGCAACCACCAATTCGCAATCGGGCGTGCGCGATTTTCGCAATGTGATGCGCGTGCTCGAAAACATGGCGCAGATCGGCCTGCCGCTTTGCGTACATGGCGAGGTCACGGATGCCGAGATCGACATCTTCGACCGTGAAGCGGTGTTCATTGAGACGGTGCTTGACCCGATCCGCCGGGAAATCCCTGAATTGCGGGTCGTGATGGAGCATATCACCACCCGCGACGGCGTGGACTATGTTGCGGGCGGCGGCGACACCATCGGCGGGACGATCACCACGCACCACCTCGTGATCAACCGCAACCACATCCTCGCGGGTGGGATCAAGCCGCATTACTACTGCCTGCCCGTGGCCAAACGCGAAGAACACCGGCTGGCGCTGCGGGCGGCCGCGACCGGGGGCGATCCCAGCTTTTTCCTCGGTACCGACAGCGCCCCGCATACCGATGCCGCCAAGCTGCAACCCTGCGGCTGCGCGGGCTGTTTCACGGCGACCAACACGCTGTCGATCCTTGCGCATGTGTTCGAGGAAGAAGGCGCGCTTGATCGGCTGGAAGGGTTCGCCTCGCGCCATGGTCCGGCGTTTTACAAGCTGCCGGTCAACGAGGACACGATCACCCTGATCAAGGGCGATCCTGTCACCTATCCCACCCAGATCGAGACCGGCGATGGGCCGGTGACGGTTTTCGACCCCGGCTTCCCCCTGCACTGGCGGGTCGAAGAATGACGCACAAATGTCTTCCAAGACATTTGAGAGGCGTTTTCGAAAACGCCTCCACCCCACAACAGAGGTTCCCATGATCCCCGCAAGCTACCCGCCCAAAGACGAAATCGCCCGCCTCACCGCGTCGATGCTGCTTGAGATCGGGGCGGTGCATTTCAATGCCGAAGAACCCTTCACGCTGGCCAGCGGCCTGCCCTCACCCACCTATATCGATTGCCGCAAGCTGATCAGCTTTCCACGCATCCGCGCCACGCTGATGGATTTCCTGACCTGCACCGTGATGCGCGAGGCGGGGTTTGAGGCATTCGACAATATCGCGGGCGGTGAGACGGCGGGCATCCCCTTCGCCGCGCTCGTGGCCGAACGGATGGCCCTGCCCATGACGTATGTGCGCAAGAAACCCAAGGGCTACGGGCGCAACGCCCGGATCGAAGGCGCGATGACCGAAGGCGAGCGTGTTCTGCTTGTCGAGGACCTGACCACCGACGGCGGATCGAAGCTCAGTTTCGTCGATGCGATTCGCGAAACCGGCGCGTCTTGCGGCCATACGGCGGTGATCTTCTATTACGGGATTTTCCCCGAAACCGTTAAGACCTTGGGCGATCACGGGGTGCAGCTGCACCACTTGTGCACATGGTGGGATGTCTTGGAAGTCGCCCGGGACAAAGAGATTTTCGACGTCGACATACTCAACGAGGTCGAGATCTTCCTGCGCGATCCCCGCGCCTGGCAGGCGGCGCGCGGCTGACAGGCCCGCGTCAGATCCAAACAAACGCGAAAACGGAAATCTTCACTTTTCCTTAACGTCATTTGTCAACATGTTGACGAAACGCGCCCTCTGGCCCCAAGATGAGCGCCTGATCGCGTTGTTCACATCCTATCCACAGGATATCCAGATTGCGTTGGAGGATGTGATCCGCGATATCCGGGCCCCGGGGCACAAGGGAGGCAAGGGTGAACGAAATATCACCGGTCGCAGCAGGACAGTCAGACGCGGAGGCAGGCGAAACGCTGCCCCATAACATCGAGGCCGAACAGCAATTGCTGGGCGCGATCCTGACCAACAACGATATCTATGACCGCATCGCATCGGTCATCAACGAAGGCCATTTCTTCGAACCCGTGCATGCCCGCATCTACGAGGTCGCGGCCGCGCGCATCAGCAAGAACGCGCTGGCCTCTCCGGTGACGCTCAAGGCGTTTCTGGCCGACGATCCGGGGCTGATGGAACTGGGCGGCCCGGCCTATCTCGCGCGTCTGGCGGGGGCGGCGATCTCGTCCTTCGCGGCGCGTGACTATGCGCAGATGATCTATGATCTGGCGATCCGTCGCGAGCTGATGGCGCTGGGGCGCAACATCTCGGACAAGGCCGCGCGCGTCGATGTCGAAAGCGAACCCAAGGAACAGATCGTCGAGGCCGAACAGGCGCTCTACAAGCTGGGCGAACAGGGTCAGGCGACCCAAGGGTTCCAGTCGTTTCTGAAGGCCGTCACCGACGCGGTGAACGTCGCCAACGCCGCCTATCAGCGCGATGGCGGGCTGGCGGGGCTGTCAACGGGGCTGACCGATCTGGACAAGAAGCTCGGGGGATTGCACCGGTCCGACCTTCTGATCCTCGCCGGGCGCCCGTCGATGGGCAAGACATCGCTGGCCACCAACGTGGCCTTCAATATCGCAAAGAGTTACAGGCGAGGGCAGTTGCCAGACGGCAGCACCGGCGCAGTCGATGGTGGCTGCGTCGGTTTCTTCTCGCTGGAGATGAGCGCCGAGCAGCTCGCCGCGCGGGTTCTGTCGGAGGCGGCCGAAGTGCCGTCCGAGCAGATCCGGCGCGGCGACATGACCGAGGCCGAATTCCGCCGCTTCGTCGAGGCCGCCAAGACGCTGGAGGCCTGCCCGCTTTATATCGACGACACGCCTGCCCTGCCGATCAGCCAGCTGGCCGCCCGCGCCCGGCGCCTGAAACGCGAACACGGGCTCGACGCGCTTTTCGTCGACTACCTGCAACTTGTCCGCCCGGCCTCGGCCAAGGACAGCCGCGTCAACGAAGTGTCCGAGATCACCCAGGGCCTCAAGGCAATCGCCAAGGAACTCGACATCCCCGTGGTCGCGCTCTCCCAGCTCTCGCGTCAGGTCGAACAGCGCGACGACAAGCGTCCGCAACTTTCGGACCTGCGCGAATCCGGGTCGATCGAGCAGGACGCGGATGTGGTGATGTTCGTGTTCCGCGAAGAGTATTACAAGGAACGCGAGAAACCGGGCGATCACGAACTGGATAAGATGGCCGCCTGGCAGGACGAGATGGAACGCCTGCACGGCCGCGCCGAAGTGATCATCGGCAAACAGCGCCACGGACCCATCGGCAATGTCGACCTGAGCTTCGAAGGGCGCTTCACGCGTTTCGGAAATCTGGTCAAACCCTGGCAAAACACCGGCGGCGCGGGCGAGTTTTCCTGACGCAAAAACAGAGCGCGGCCCCCCCCGGGGCCCGCGCGCATGATACTGGCCCCGCCCTTCGGGCGGCGCGGCCTTCGGCGAGGATATTTCCGGCCAGAAGAAGCCTGGACGCCTTTGTGAATGGACAGGGGCGTGCGCGGCTTTCAGGATAGGCGGCATGTGGCGATATCTGGCACCTTTTTTCTTATGGGGTTTTGCGGCGGCCGCCGATCCGCTTGAGGTGGATGTAGAGCTGTTTCTGGCTGTCGACGTGTCACGCTCAATGTCGCCGGCAGAGCTTGAGATCCAGCGGCGCGGCTATGCAGAGGCGCTGCGCAGCGACGATGTGGTCGAGGCGATCACCGGCGGGCTGATCGGAAGCGTCGCGCTCACCTACGTGGAATGGGCCGGAACGGAATCGCAACGCGTGGTAATCCCCTGGACCCTTGTCGACAGCCGCGCGGCCGCCGAAGCCTTCGCCGATCGGGTGGCCGCGAATTTCGACCCGTCGCTGCGGCGCACCTCGATCTCGGGCGTGTTGGAATATGCCACGCAAAGCATTGAAGAGAATGAGTTTTACGGGTTGCGCCGGGTGATCGACATCTCTGGCGACGGCCCCAACAACCATGGGCGGCCCGCCCCGACGGCACGCGATGCGGCGATTGCGGCGGGGCTGACGATCAACGGGCTGCCCCTGATGACGCGCGATGCCTTCGGCGCGCGCTGGCATCTTGAGGATCTGGACGCCTATTACGAGCATTGCGTGATCGGCGGTCCCGGTGCATTCGCCATCCCCGTTCTGACCTGGGATCAGTTCGCGCAGGCCGTACGGCGCAAGCTGGTGCTGGAGATTGCGGGCGCGCCGATCCGACGCGGCCCTGTTCTGCTGCCTGCCCAGCATCGGGGCGACCGGGGCGCGGTCTATGACTGCCTGATCGGAGAAAAGATACGGGAGCGGAACCGCCGCACCTGGGACGGGCCTTGACCTTGGCCGCGCACCTGTCAGAACGGGGCGCATGGCAACCGGAACCCTGAATATCGACCTCGACGCGCTGGTGGCGAACTGGCGGGCATTGGATGCGCAATCGGCCGCCACGGTGGAAACCGGCGCGGTTGTGAAGGCCGATGGCTATGGGCTTGGCGCGGGCCGCGTGGCGCGCGCCCTTGCACGGGCCGGGGCGCGGCGGTTCTTCGTCGCCGTCGCACAGGAAGGCGCCGCGATCCGCGATGCCTTGGGACCGGGGCCGGAGGTCTTTGTCTTTTCGGGGCATATGTCGGGCGATACCGACATGATCGCCGATCTCGACCTTGTCCCGATGCTTAATTCGCTCGATCAGATGACGCTGCATTTCGAATCCCTGCCGGGCCATCCCTTCGGCGTTCAGCTTGACAGCGGGATGAACCGACTGGGCATGGAGCCGGGCGAATGGGCGGCGGTGCGCGACCTGATCCTGCCCGAGGGACCCGCGCTGGTGATGAGCCATCTGGCCTGCGCCGATACGCCCGACCATGACATGAACGTCGCGCAGCTCGCCGCATTCCGCGAGATGGTGACGGACATCGACGCCCCACTGTCGCTGGCAGCGACCGGCGGGATCCTGCTGGGGCCGGACTATCATTTCGACATCACGCGCCCCGGGATAGGGCTATATGGCGGCGCGCCGTTCGACGACGCCACGCCCGTGGTGCGCCTCAGCCTGCCGGTGGTGCAGACCCGCATGCTGGAACCGGGCGAAACCGTGGGTTACGGCAATAGCTGGACGGCCGAAGCCCCGGCGATCATCGCAACCCTCTCTGCCGGTTATGCCGATGGGTTGATCCGCGCAATGGGCGGAACCGCGAAGGTGTTCGCCGGTGACACCGCCTGCCCGCTGGCAGGGCGCGTTTCAATGGATCTTCTGACCGTGGACATCACGCATCTTCCCGAACGGCCCAAATCGCTTGATATCCTGTGCCCCGCGCAAGGCGTGGACGCGCTTGCTGACGCCGCCGGAACCATCGG